>CALVMI010000084.1 GCA_944345045.1 uncultured Bacilli bacterium
ACAAATAAATAAGCTTCAAACAAGCCAAAAATTGCTCCTAAGATCTTTGATGGTATTCCCAAAATAATAGTAAAATTCAAAATTTTCTCAAAGATGCCCGTAATTTTAATAATAATCTGTAAGATAGCCATGAGCACTACAAAAACTAAAACAAATGCTATAACTTCATAAATAATGATATTTAAAGTTGTAAGGCCTTCAAAATCTCCGGCAAAATTAAAAAATGGACAAAAAGAATAGAAAAACTTCGCGACGGGATTTTTTAAACTAAAAGCTAGAACGATAACTACAATCGCACCAAGAAAAGTAACCGCACTTTTAATGACTCCTCTTTTAAAGCCAACAATGGCTCCCATAATTAAAAACAAAAATATAGACACATCAATAACTGTTGACATAATACCTCCTCATATTCTAGTTAATAGTATATCCTATTTCAAAGAAAAATGCAAAAAAGTTCAAAAAAATTCTGTTAAAAATAGACAAACAAAAAGAAATTTAGTAAAATGAAATTGGTGATGAGTGATGACAATCGTTTTTAAAGTAAGCGAGAAATTAAAAGAAAAAATGGCAAAATACTATGAAAATATTAAAAGAGAGAAAACGCCACCTTATGCCGTGTTCCAAGCCCAAGATGCAGATACCATTATTACCCTATATGAATCAGGCAAAGTAATGTTTCAAGGCATCAGTGCAGATATAGACGCTAAGATGTGGGCCGAGATGGAAGAAAAGCTAACTGGCAAGAAAATTAATATTTATGAAAATGCCAAAAAACGCGAAAAAGAACAAAAAGAAAGAAAAAAAATCTATAAAATGAGTACTATCGGTTCAGATGAAGTTGGCGTTGGCGATTATTTTGGCCCAATTGTTGTAACAGCTAGTTATGTTCCTAAAAACAAAATTGCTTTTTTAGAAGAATTAGGTGTTCGCGATTCAAAAGTTCTAACTGATGAAAAAATTAAACAAATTGCCCCTACTTTAATTAAAGAAATTCCAAATTGTACCTTTATTCTTACTAATAAAGAATATAACAAATATCAAAAAATGGGTTACAACATGAACAAAATAAAAGCAATATTACATAACAAAGTGTTAGTTGAAATGAAAAAAAGAGAACCAAATTATGATAAAATCATCGTTGATCAATTTGTCTATCCAGCTAAATACTTTGAACACATTAAAGAAGCAACTGAAAAAGTTACGGATATTGATTTCACTACGAAAGCTGAAAGCAAATGTGCTTCGGTCGCGGCATCAAGTTGCATTAGTCGTTATATCTTTTTAGCTAAAATGGACGAACTATCAAAAGAACTTGGCGTAACGATTTTAAAAGGTGCTGGTGAGGACGTCGATAAATTAGCTGCGACTATTGTAAAAAAATACGGCGAAGAAAAATTAAATGAAGTAGCGAAATTAAATTTCAAAAACACGGAAAAATTAACAAAATATTTATAAAAAAGAAGGAACACAATCCTTCTTTTTTTAAACAAAATACTTGGTTAAAAAAGTATACATACTCATATTCTTATCTTCTTGACCAGATTTTATTTTATAGTCCATATGGGCAAGTAAAACGAGCGTACTTTTTAAATCATCGACATGAAATAAACTTGCATTGCGCATAATTTTTTGCACTTGCCATTCTTGAAGTTTTAATTCTTTTTGAATATCTTTAAAAGAATACCCTTTTTTTTCATATATTTTATAATATAACAAAAGTCGAAATTCTCTAACAAGTAAATTCAAAAGTTGTAAAGGATCTACTTTTACTTGTTCAAACTCTTTTAAATACCGAAAAGCCGTAGTCGCATTTTTCTCTATAACCGCATCAGTAAATTTAAAAATATTTTCATTTAAATTAGGTGGTACGATAGCTTTAATATCTTTTAAAAGAATCGTATCCCCTTTTTTATATAATAACGAAAGTTTTTCTATTTCATTACAAATCAAATCAAACTGACTTAAAGAAGAATCAATCATAAATTTAATCACGGCATCATTTACTTTAAAGCCTTGCATTCTTTTTTGCACTTCTTTTGTAAGTTCATATCCTTTGGGCGCTAAAAGTTCTTTATATGTACAAATTTCAAGCATTTTTTTCGTAATACTTTTTCTTTTATCAAGATCCGTATATGTTACAAAAAAAAGGGTTGTACTTGAATAAGGATGTTCTAAATAAGAAAGTAACATCTTTTCTTCTTTTTCACTAAGCTTTTCTTTACCAAAAAAATCGGCATTTTTAACAATTAAATATTTCTCTTCTTCAAATAAAGAACCATAACCTGCCTCTTCTAAAATTTCTTCTAAATTTTTATTATATACATAAGTAATCTTTTTTCCTTCCAAAGAAATAATAGATTCTAAATATTCTTCTAATAAAACATGAGAATCCGTTTTAAGTAAATAAAGATTCATACACTTCACCTTCTCTTATCTTATCACGATTAAGAATCAATACGTATAAAATTTTTGGTTTTTTTGACAAATTTTAAACCACATAGTATGAAAAATGCTTGTTTCATAATAAGGAATAGCTAATTCTTCCAACTTTTGAATTGTTTCTTTACTCGGATGATGATATCTATTATTCTTACCTGCTGAAATAATCGCATAAGAAGGTTGAACTTTTTCTAAAAAAGACTTATCACTACTCGTCTTAGAGCCATGATGTCCAAGTTTGATCACATCTGAAGAAATATTTTCATGTAACAACATTTTTTCTTCCGAAATAGTTGCATCACCCATAAATAAGAAAGACATTTGAAAAATGCGAATTTGCAAAATAATACTCGATTCATTTTCATCTGTACTAATAAACTCATATTTTTTCATATCAAAAAAATCCGAAATATAGGAAGAAACTATTTTATGAGAATATAATGAAGCAATCTCTCTTTCAAGAGAATTATACCCATTAGAATTTAAAAGGATATTTTCTACTTCAATATTTTCTAATATAGATAAAGCATTTCCTGCATGATCATAATCTCCGTGTGGTGATATACGTTTATGCATACGGATGAAATACTTTTATTTATAGCAAAAAAAAGATTGCAAGATGCAATCTATATTCTTCTCATTGAGCCAAACACACTATTATTAGTTTTTGCTTGTGGGCAACCAATCACTACTCCCCATTTAGGATCAATTACTTCCTGCCAATTGGTAACATAAACAGCTTGATATTGTGGATTATTGAACGATGGTACAATTACTAAATTATATCCTTTTTGGATATATTCTTGCCAATATTTTTTAGATAATTCTTTTTCCTTTTCTTCTTCACCACATTCTTTCCCTAACGAGCAGTTGCCCATCCAAGCACCAAAATTAGTAATGTATATATTCAATTCTGGATGAACATATCCCCCAAATTCACTTAGAGCAGTTGCCATCATATTAGCTTTATGTTGTTCTAATTCATATTCTGAATAATTTGAAATAACACCGTCAGGAGAGATTTGCACTTGAGAACTATAATTAAACTTAATATCACTAACACCTATACCATATTTTTCAAATTCTTTTAAAATAATCGCTAAAAGTTTTGTTTCTTTTTCTTTTAAAAATTTCATATTCTGAAAACTTTGAGTGCTACTTAACGATATTTCTATACTTTCTATATTATTCCCAATACCATTTCTGATTCTTCTAAAATAAGATTGTAAAACATCAAAAGAAATGCCAATAATTTGCCCCATATCGACATGAGCAAGCAATCGAGATACTTTTCCATTATTGTCTTTTATTACTATCGATACTCCAACACATGGTCCTAGTCCATATGTTAATAGATGTTCTTTTGAATCACCCTCAATAATTGTACACATACCCATGCCTACCATTTTAACAGTTTCATCTTCTGGTATATTTATTGCCATTCTAGTATTATAATCTTTCACTTTCATCACCATCGTTATTATATCATAAAAATTTAAAATAACAAAACTTAGATAAATATAATTATGGCTTGCAAGTTTCTATTTTTAATTTATTATTTTTAATCTTAAACATAATACTTCCATCCATATCAGTTCTATATATTTTAGAATTAGATAAAATATTTAATACACTATCCTTAGGATGCCCATATCTATTATTCTTACCAACTGATATAAGTGAATATTTAGGATTAATACTATTTATAAAGTATTTACTCGATGATGTATTTGAACCATGATGTCCAACTTTTAATACATCTATATCTTTTAAATTATATTTATCAAGAATATCTTTTTCTTTTTCTACTCCAGCATCTCCCATAAATAAAAATTTATAATTATTATAATTAAAATAAATAACACTTGAATCATCATTTTCATTATTATATTCTTTAGTATTTAAAAACTGTAATTTATATTTATCTATATTTAATTCCTTGATACAAGAATAATATTTAATTTTCTTTTTATCTAATACTTTAATTAATTCTTGTTCTAAATCATTATATGGTCCACAATTAAATATCACTTTTTCTACTTTAAAATTATCAACTAAATTAATAGCTTCTCCCATATGGTCGTAGTCGCCATGCGTTAAGACAAGCAAATCAATTTTTGAAATTCCCAAAGAAGCTAAAAAACTTACAATTGTTTCTCCTTGATCCACTTTGTTTTTTCTCTTCATCCACTCTTCATTGTTATAAGAAACTTTACCACCAGTATCAATTAAGAAAACTTCCCTTTGATAAGGACTTATTATGAGAGCCGAATCTCCCTGACCAACGTCTAAAAAATATACGTAAGACGCCGAATCAAGTTTAGAACTTAATTTAACTCCTATAATAAACAAAAAGCACAACAACACATATCTCTTTTTATTTGAATGTAAAAACAAAAAGAAACTCAAAATATAAAAAAGCCACCATAAAGGAAAAATATAAGGAAGAACAATTTTTCCAAAAGTAACATTTTGACACCAAGTATTTACAGCTTGAAAAATCTCTAAAATAACTTGAAACAAATCCCCCAAAAAAGGAGCCAAAACATAAAGAAAACAAGCCGGATATAAAACGAAAGTCACAAAAGGAATAAAAAACATATTCCATAAAATAGATAACACGTTTACTTCATAAAAATGAAGAGCACTAATCGGCAAACTAATAAAAAAGGCAATAGCACTTGTTTGTAAAAGATTCGCAAAATACCTCTTTTTTGGTTTAACAAAAAAGAAAGTAAAGCAAATTAGAAAGGAATATTGAAAACCAATATCCATTATATAAAACGGATTTAAAAAAACTAAAAGCATAAAAACATACAAAAAAATTCTTTTAGTAGATAATCCTAGTCGAAAATACTTATTTAAAGAAAGACCAAAGAAAAAGAAAACACTTCGCATAACAGAAGGTGTAAAGCCAACTAAAAAAGCATAAAAAAACAAAAGTAAAAAAATAAGGAAATCTTTTTTAGCACCAAATCTACGCAATAAAAAACGTAAAGCCATTGCAAATAAAGAAATATGCATTCCAGAAACCGCGAATAAGTGACTTATACCATTCTCGCGAATAGAATCAAGTTCAAGACCACTGGTATCCCCTAGTAATAAAGCAAGCAAATAATCAGCATGAGGATATTTGGAAATATAATGATAAATTTTTGTTTTCATTCTTTGAAAAATATTTCCTTCACCAGAAAAAGTAATTTCTTGAGCAGTAAAAACATAGTTGATTTTTTGATATCTTAAATACTCTTTGTAGTCAAAAGTATGGGGCATTAAAGAAGAAGAAGGTTCACTCATCACACCACTTAATGAAACCGTAATGCCATAGCCTATCTTCTTCTGTACCTCTTCTTTTTCATCTTCACTAGAAAAATAGTAAAAAACTTGAATTTTTTCTTTGTCCAAAACAGTCATCGACAAAAAATTGCCGTCGATTTTAAATTTCTCAATCTTTCCAAAAACTTTGGTATCTTCTAAAGAATAAGCACTTTTAACCGGAAGAAGAAACCTTAAAAATACAATAAATATAAGAAAAACAAATAAGACCAATATAAACGTATTAGATTGTAATATACGCTTCAAGTTCTGCATAAACTTTCTCGCCTATGCCACTAATATTTAAAAGATCTTCCTTCTTTGTGAATCTACCACAATTTTCCCGATATTGAATAATACTTTTCGCTTTAGATTCCCCAATACCAGGAAGGCTCATTAATTCTTCTAACGTTGCCGTATTAAGAGAAACAAGACCAGTCTGTTCAGATTTATCATCTGTTTTAGAAGAATCTTTATCAGTTTCTACAATTGCATCTTGTTTTTCCAATTTTTCAACTTCTTCATGCGTATAGACAGTAATAACCATTTCATCTGTCACTTTTTTACTTAAATTTAAATTAGAAGTATCTGCATCTTCCGTTAGACCACCGGCTAAAACGATGATATCATGAACAATCGCCGATTCTTGCACTCGGTAAATACCTGGATTTACAACTGCCCCTTTAATATCGACAACGACCTCATCAGAGCTCGTACTAGTTTCAGTACTTACATCGGTTTTAGGACAAATATATGCCTCTTCAGCTGTAACTTCTACAACATATAAGCTTGCAAAAACACCGCACAACAACGTCAATAAAAGAAAACCACAAAGAACTTTTTTCTCTTTTATCCAACTAAATATCTGTTCCATAGCTCCTCCTTTCTAAGAAGATATTTTTTATACCTTCTACTATTACATACAAAAAAAATTAGCGATTTCCTTCTTTTTTTTGAAATTTTTTTCATTTTTTCAAAATCATTTAAGGAGAGCTAATTCTCTTTTTTCAGCATTTTGTTTATTTTCAATTGAAATACGTTCAACAACAAACAAAATTAAAATAATATTCATATTAAAACTACCACCGTAGCTTAAAAAAGGAAGCGGAACACCAGTTAAAGGTATCAAAGCTAAAATTCCCATAAAATTAATTAATAAATGTAAAAGAATATAAATAAATGTACCATAGCAAATTAAAGCATTGCGAATAGAATCAGCTGCTTTAGCTATTTTTAAAATTCGATATAACAAATAGACATAACCAATAATAACTAACGCACCTACTAACAAACCTAATTCTTCAACTAAAATTGGAAAAATAAAATCAGTATGTGCTTCTGGCAAATATAAATATTTTTGACTAGAATTTCCAAGTCCTACTCCAAATAAACCACCATTATGTAAAGCAATAAAACCATTACAAACTTGATATCCTGTATCTTCCATATATCTAGAACAAGGGGAACGAAATTTCAATCTAGCTAACTGAGTACTATTAAAAAGATCAGAACCGCTATATAGTAAAGCAATACCACCGATTATTACAGCAATACCCAAATATTTTATAATTTTCACTTTACTATCTTTTTCAAAAGGAACAGCCAAAAACATAAAAAATACAATTCCAGCAATTATAACTGCACCACCGAAATCCGGTTGCATAGCTACTAAAAAGAAAATAACAATTGCCATGATAATGGGAATAAAATTATACATAAAAGGTTTAGTTTTTTTTATACTTCTCTCATAAAAGCAGGCCATAAACAAAATCAAAGCCGTTTTAGCAAACTCAGTTGGTTGCAAATTAAAAAAGCCTAAATCAAGCCAACTTTGAGCGCCACCCGCAATAAAACCATAACCAAAAACCAAAAAAAGTAAAGATAAAACAACAAGTAAGTACAGAGGTGCTAAAAACCGATATTTTTTAGTAGGAATACGCAAGACAAACACAATACCAACAAAAAAAGAAGCACATATAAACATAAGTTGTCTAATAAAAAAATACGATGGCGAAACAGCATATCGTAAAACAGCTGATACGCTTGAAGCACTCAAAATCATAACTAAACCCAAAATAGAATACGCAATCATGAGAAAGAAAATCGGCTTATCCATTTTCTGAAACAATGATTTCATGCTACCACCTATAATAATCATATCATAAAAAAAGCATTTACACATCTAGAAATCTATCTTTTATGAAAATAGAATGTCAAAAAAGTTTAATTTATTGGTGTCAAAACAACGCGGAAACTAATATGACCAGCCGCATAACCCTGCCCCTCAGCGAACGCAAATGTGCCCGCAGCTAAACCACGATAGTGATCGCCACCACGTAGGAAACACGGAGCGATGGAATTCACAAAGTGAGCGTAGTCGGCGTACCAACTTGATATTTGCCTTGTTTGAGTTAAATATTTTGCACTGACAAATGGTCCCATCTCTCCTGTCGTATCTCCTAGTATTCTTCGTTGATATTGTTGATTTGTTGTACTATACGCATAGGTATCATAATATTTACTGTCTGGAAAGTCATATTCTCCTGTTAAT
>CALVMI010000085.1 GCA_944345045.1 uncultured Bacilli bacterium
CAAAAAGAAGATAAGTACTCATATGTTATGTATTCCCTTAAGCCAAATATAACATATGGCTTCTATAATTGCAAATAGCAAAATTTTGTACTAAACAAAAAAAATTATGATATAATAAATATATGAAAAGGGAATACTTAACCGTCGTAAGTTGAGTACTCACCTTAATGGTTATTGTACTTAATTCAATACGAATTGAGTACTATTTTTTTATTAAAATTATCAATAGAGATAAAATCAATAACAGATTAGTTAAGAGTAAAAAGGTGATTAGTATATCCTTTTTCTTCATAACTTCTCTTCTCTCCTTTCAAAAAGAAGATAAGTACTCATGTGTTAGGTATTCCCTCAAGTAAAATATAACATAAACAAACTACATTTTCAAATTTGTAGAAAGGACATAATATGTTAGAAACAAAAGAAATTTTAGAAAAATTAAGTAAATCAAAATTTAGAAATAGCTTTCACTTAAAAGATAAAGAAAAAAATTATATCAAAGAAAAAGGAATAGATACAATAGAAAGACATGCGAAAGATTTTATCTCAAAAAGATTAGCACCAGAAAATCCTTTAAATGATGGCAAACAAACACCTATGAAAGGACATCCCGTTTTTATAGCTCAACATGCTACCGCAACTTGTTGTCGAGGATGTCTTTATAAATGGCACCATATTCCTAAAAATAAAAATTTAACGGCAGAAGAACAAATCTATATAGTAAAAATCATCATGGCATGGATTCAAAAAGAAGAAAAAAGAAGATAATATTTTTAATCTTCTTTTAGTTTATTCAAAATAAATTTCAGTACTGTTTATTCCTTCTAATCCTGGAAGCAAATTTTTTAGTTCCGTTATAATGGCTCTCCTTTTTGGATGTCCTTCAACAAAAGATATTGCAGCTTCAATTTTTGGAGCCATACTTCCTTTTAAAAACTCACCCTGCTCTAAATATTTTTTTGCTTCTGCTACAGAAATTTTTCCTAACTTCTGAGCTTCAGGAGTACCGTAGTGAATTTCTGCTTGCGAAATATTGGTCAAAATAACTAAGATATCCGCATCCAAATTTTCAGCCATTAATGAACTAGCTAAATCTTTATCAATAACAGCATTAGCGCCTTTTGCTTCATTTTGCTTAAAAATAGGAATCCCCCCACCGCCACAAGCTATAACAATATGTCCGCTTGAAACCAAATTTTTAATCGTATCAATTTCAACAATTTTTAATGGCTTTGGTGAAGCGACTACCTTACGGTATCCTCTACCAGCATCTTCGACATAAGTCTCACCAGTTTGTTCCATTAATTGTTTAGCGGTTTTTTCGCTATAAAATGGACCCACTGGTTTAGAAGGATTTTTAAATGAAGGATCGTTTTTATCAACAACTACTTGTGTGACTAAAGTAACAATTCTTTTTTCTAAACCTTCATCTTCTAAAAGATCTCTAAGTCCTTTTTGCAAATGATAGCCAATATATCCTTGACTCATGGCTGTACATTCAGGAAAAGGCATATAAGGTATATCTTTGTTTTCATAAGAATCTTCAAATGCTAAGTTAATGATCCCCACTTGAGGTCCATTACCATGACTAATGACAATTTCGTCACCATTTTTGATTAAAGTGACTAAATCTTTTACTGATTTCTTAATTAAAGCTTGTTGCTCTTTTGGATTATTTCCTAAAGCATTACCACCAAAAGCTATAACAATTCTAGACATTTTTTTTATTTCCTTTTGGAACTTGTTGAGTTATACAATGAATATTTCCACCACCAAGTAAAATTTCACGTGCATATATTGGCTCTATAACTCGATCAGGATATAGTTCTTTTAATAAATCAATAGCTTTTTGATCATTTGGATCATTAAATATAGGCAAAGCGACAAACCCATTTCCAGTATAATAATTTACATAAGAAGCAGCCAAACGATCGCCTTCTTGACGAGGTAAAGTTCCATCTACAGCGTCTACGCCTTCACTTTCTTCTTTACTAATCAAAATAGGTTTAGGTGTATACATTTTATGAATTTTTAATTTTCTTCCTTTCGCATCTGTTTCACTTTCCAAATATTCTAAGGCTTTTTTACTAATTGCATACTGAGGATCATTTACATCATCGGTCCAAGCAAGCACTACTTCTCCAGGACGTACGAAATTACAAATGTTATCAATATGTCCATTAGTTTCATCATTATAAATTCCTTCTGGAACCCACAAAACTTTTGTACAATTTAAGTAATCACATAAAGTTTTTTCAATTTCTTCTTTAGTCATATTAGGAACGTTTCTTCCAGATTCAGGTCGAAGCAATGTTTCAGCACAAGTCATCACTGTACCTTCACCATCAACATGAATTGATCCGCCTTCTAAAATAAAATCTGGTAAACGATAACTATCACAGCCCTCTAATTCACACATTTTTTGAGCTATTGCATCATCTTTATCCCAAGGAAAATACAAACCATCAACAAGGCCACCCCAAGCATTAAAATACCAATCTACCCCGCGAATCTCACCTTGGTCATTTACGACAAAAGTAGCTCCACAATCACGCATCCAAGAATCGTTATTACTCATTTCTACTACACGAACTTTAGGATCAAGCATATGTCTTGCATTTGCATATTGTTCGTAAGAAACTACCATAGTAACAGGCTCATATTTTGCTATTGTATTAGCTACCTGTGCAAACACTTTTTGAGCAGGCTTTGCTCCAAATCGCCAATTATCTGGTCTTTCTGGCCAAATCATATATGTGCCACGATGCTCTTCAAACTCACCTGGCATTCTAAAACCATCTTGTTTTGGATTAGAATTTAATCTTTTCATTTTCTACCTCTTTCTATATATAAGGTGGCAAATGAATTAAACATTTACCACCGTATAATCTTCTTTATAATTAATTAAGCATTTTTCTTAGACATGCGATAAACTAAAATCTCTTCAATAATGAAGGAAACAACAACACCAATAATTAATGGCGCATTTGCCACTAATGATTCATAAGTGAAATCAATAAATAATGTGAATATTACACCTAAAATTAATAGAACTAAAGGAACAAATGTCATAATTCTTAACATTACTTTTCCACCTGGAACTTTATAAGCTCTTTCACGTTTATCGGTTTTTCTAAGTTTTAAGAACGCTGGAAATAGCGGAATATAACTAATTAATAACGTTACTAAACTAAATGAGAAGAATGTCCAGAATAAATTACTAGCTTCTTCTGATACAACACCTAATATTATACCAATTAAACATACAATCGCCGCAACTACACCATTAATAATTGAAGCCATGTATGGAACACCATCTTTGTTAGTTTTTGAAAATATTGCTGGGAATCCTTTATCATCAGCAGAATATTTAGCAACGGAATTAACTCCAAATGACCAAGAAACAATATTAGCAACCATTGTATAAATGAACATTAAACCAACTATAATAACAATTCCTCTTACTAAATCAGGATTAACACCTAAATTAGTTAATAGAATCATAAAACTATCCGTAATACCAGCACTTTCAGCTTGCGTAATAGGCATCGCAATATTTATACCTGTAGCAGGCAAAATATAGAACAAAGCCATTAATGCGCCACCAATAATTAAAGCTTTAGGAATTTCCTTTTTTGGATTTTCCATATCATCGGTATATGTGGCAACAACTTCAAAACCTAAAAAGTTAAAGATAATAACAGAAATAAATGATAAACCTGCTAAATCTAAACTAGGTAACAAATCTGCTACGCTTTCGATTGGATTAGCACTTTGACCAGTTTTGATATAAACATAAATTCCTAATACACCAAGTCCAACCATAAATAATACTTTAAAGAAAGTTCCTATATTTACGATCCATTTATTTTCACCAATTCTAAAGCATCCAAGGACACTAACAATAACGGTGTATAAAAGTTGCAAGGCAATTAGCCAAAATAGACTAAGCTCTATTTCAAAAATACCAGCCACTACATCAGTTACCGCAACAGCTAAAGAGGAAATCCAAAGTGGAAAATTAATCCAATAATTCCAAGCAACACGAGTTGCCCACTTTTTCCCAAAAGCTTGTTTAACCCAGTCGTACATACCTCCTTCACTAGGAAAACTACTTCCAAGTTCCGCAGTAATAAGTCCATACGGAAGACAAAATGCAATAATTAAAAATATCCACCAAAAATATTGTGAGTTACCAATTGCTGCCGTTGGAGCTACAGATTCAGCAACAAGTGTAATACATACTGTAGCTAAAATGGCATCAAGAACTCTAAATTTTTTCTTTTTCTTCTTTTCCATACTTATCTCCCTAAATTCTTCTTACAAATTGCAATCGTTTCATCTTTTTTACCCATAAAATATACGAGTAAAGCACGAATAGAAGTCAATCGATTTTCAGCTTGATCAATAACAATTGAATATTCGGAATCAATAACCTCATCGGTAACTTCTTCTCCTCGAGTTGCAGGCAAGCAATGCATAAATTTAACATTTGGGCTTGCCTTTTTAATCATATCCATATCTACTTGATATTTTGGATAGAAAATTCCCATTCTTTCTTCTTCAGAAAGTTCAGACTCATAAAGTCCATACCAAACATCGGTATAAATAAAATCAGCATCTTTTAAAGCTTCATCTTCATTTTCAGTAATCAAGAAACTTCCACCTGATTTTGCACAATTCTCACGGGCAATTTTTTGAAAATGCTCGTTAAGTTGAAAACCTTTTGGACCATATTGAACAAAATGGCCACCCAATTTCGTAATCATCATACTTAAAGATGCACAAACTTGAGTCGCATCGCCAACAAAGACAACTTTCAAATTTTCAAAGCTTTTGCCTTCTGGCATATGTTCATACATAGTTGTAATATCCCCCATCTCTTGGGTAGGATGATTGTAGTCACTCATTCCATTTATAACAGGCACAGAAGCATACTTAGCAAGATCAGTAATACTTTCATGTTTTTGAACACGAGCCATTAAAATATCCACTAATCGTGATAAGACCATCGCTGTATCCTTTAAACTTTCATGAGCTCCCAATTGTATTTGACCTGGAGCCAAATACTGTGCATGACCCCCTAATTGAGTCATAGCCGTTTCAAAAGAAACTCTTGTTCTCGTTGATGACTGTTCAAAGATCATTCCTAAAGTTTTATGATATAACACATTTAAAGGATATCCACTTTTCAAATTATCTTTGATTAGTAATCCTAAATGCATAATATCCAAAATTTCTTCTTTAGAAAAATCTTGAGTATCAACATAATTTTTATTACTCATAACTCTCCTCCTATTATATCTATATCATAAATAACATAAAACTGCAAACAACTACCTCCTTTTCTCGACACAATTTTACATTAATGATACCTACTTTATCTCAGCCCATAGCCGATCGTATTTAGAAATATCACTACCAATATTTTCTACCATTTCATTCTTAGCAATAATTTCTTCAGGAATATTAGCAGCGGGATTTTCTAAATAGCTGGAATCCAATATTTTTTCTGTTTCCATATTTACATTTATGTAAGGATATTCTTCAATGATTGTTTTCATAACATCTGCTCGAAGTAAATAATCTATGAATTTATACGCATTTTCCGTATTTTTAGAGCCTTTTACAATTGCATAATTATCTAGACTTAACGCACCATTTTCTAACGGATAAATGATTTCAATATTTGGATTACTTTGCAAAGCTAATGCGGCTTCTGCATTCCACATGACTCCAATATCTACTTCGTTAGTAATTAAAAATGTTTTTGGACTATCACTATCAAAAGCCTTGACATTTTTTTTAAGAGTTAATAACCAATCACGAGCATTATCTAAATGAGTGGCATTCACGTCATTCATTGAATAGCCAAGAGCTTGATTGGCCATTCCAATAACGATTCGCTGATCATCTAATAAAACAATATTATTTTTAAATTTTTCATTTAGTAAATCATTGTAAGAAGAAATTGGATCCGTCACATGATCTCGATTCACAGCTATTACAATGGTTGTAGCTAAAAAAGGTAAAGAATATTCATTATTGACATCAAATTCCAACCCTAAATACTCTTCTTTTAAATTCGAAACATTTTCTAACAAACTTGTATCCATTTTTTCTAAAAGATCCCTTTTTATCATGAGTTCTACCATATAATCACTAGGAAAAATCAAATCATATGTTCCGGTTTTAGCAGAACTTATCTTAGCAAGCAGTTCTTCGTTAGAAGAATAAGTAGAATAATTTACGATTATACCTGTTTCCTCTTCAAATGCACGAATAACTTCATCAGGAATATAAGAAGACCAATTTAGAACATTCAACACATTTTCATTATTAGAACTACATCCTGTAACAAGAAAAAGTAACAATAATAAACACACAATTTTCTTCATACTCGCGCCTCTTTTTTTATCTTTCGCATCTGTTTTATACTAACTAATATCAATATAAACAGAGTAAAAACTAAAATTATAGTTGAAAGAGCATTCACATCAGGTGTTATACCTGTCTTAATCATCGAATAAATTTTTAAAGGCAATGTATTGCTTCCCGGTCCAGCTGTAAAATAACTAATAACTACATCATCTAATGACAAAGTAAATGCAAGCATTGCTCCAGAAATTATTCCTGGAACTAAATTAGGCAAAATGACATTCCAAAAAACGTGAAAGGCATTCGCGCCTAAATCTTTAGCTGCATCTTCCATTTGAGGATTTAATTGAGTCAAAACAGATTTTACACTTATAATGACATACGGAATAGAAAAAGCAATATGACTAAGAATTAAAGTAAACATTCCCAAATCTAATTTCATCAAAGTATAAATAGAAAGTAAAGATATACCTAAAACGATTTCTGGAATAACAATCGGAATATAAAGTAACTTAACAATCAGTTTTTTTCCAAAAAAGTTATAACGATGTAATACATATGCCGAAAGTGTACCGACAATCGTTGAACATAAGGTGCTTACTAAAGAAACGATCATTGTATTTTTAAAAGCTTCAAGTAAACTTCGGTTTTCAAAAAGAACTTTATACCAATCAAACGTAAATCCTTCAAAAACAATGTTCATTCGACTAGTATTAAAGGAGAAAACAACTAAAACTAAAATAGGCAAATATAAAAAGAAAAATACAAGAAAAATAAATAAATTTTTTAAAATTTTATGTTGCATTATAAACCTCCTAAGTCATCCATTTCTCCACCGGACTTACGATAAATACGAACAAGTAAATAGGTAACAAGAAGAAGAGCAATAGAAATCGCCGCGCCAAATGGCCAATCACGAGCAGTCAAAAACTGGTTTTTAATTAGATTGCCTAGAAGCATCAATTTTCCACCACCAAGTAAATCGGAAATAAAGAAATAACCAATACAAGGAATAAAAACCATCAATACTCCATTAAAAAGTCCAGAAACCGTAAGTGGTACAATTATTTTGAAAAAAATAGTTAATTTAGACGCTCCTAAATCTTTAGCGGCTTCAATATATCGTGGATCTATTTTAGAAATAGAGCTATAAAGCGGTAAAATCATAAAAGGTAATAAAGTATAAACCATGCCGATTATAATTCCTAAATTATTATACATAAGACTTAATGGTTCTTTAATAATATGAAAATTTAAAAGAATAGTATTTATAATTCCCTCTTTTCTTAACAAAACCATCCAACCATAAGTTCGAATTAAAGAATTAGTTAAAAAAGGTAAAATAACCAACGTCATCAAAATGGATTGAACCATTTTAGATTTTTCATTTACAAATAAGCAAAATGGATAGGAAATTAAAATACAAATAACTGTGGTAATAAAAGCAATGAAAAATGATTGAGCAAATACTTTCAAATAGACAACATCAAACAATTTCAAATAATTTTGTAATGTAAAAACATAGGTAAAACCGCCATAAGAATCGCTTTTTAAAAAACTAAGAAAAAAGATATAAACTAATGGAAGAAGTATTAATAACAAGCAATAAAAAGATATGGGTAACGACGCCAACCTTTTGAAAATTCGATTCATCATTTATTACCTCTTATAACAACCATATCATCAAAATCAAAAAATACCTTCCATATCTTTTTGTTTTGAATATTAGCAAATTTTTCCTTAGTAAGAAGCAATTTCAAATCTTTTTTCAAAGATGATTTAGCAAACACAGTATAATAAGCACCATCATAACTGTAGTTTTTCATTTCTACATCTAAAAGATTATATTCTTTATTTACAGTAGTAACATTCATGTTTTCTGGTCGAATAACAATTGTCACAGACTCTCCTTTTTGATAGCCATCGTCTTTTAAAATAATGTGAAATGTATCATCAATAAGGACGTTAGCAAGACCTTTTGAAACCCCTAAAATTTCACCAGTAAATATATTTGCATCTCCAATAAAATCAGCCGCAAATTTTGATTTAGGATGTTCATAAAGTTCATAAGGCGTTGCTAATTGAATAATACTTCCATTTCGCATAAGCAAAATGCGATCACTTAAAGATAATGCCTCACTCTGATCATGAGTAACATATATAAATGTGATACCTAACTTTTGTTGTAATTCCTTTAGCTCGACACGCATTTGTTTTTTTAATTTCTTATCTAAGGCACTTAAAGGTTCGTCCAAAAGTAAAACCTTAGGTTTATTAATCAAAGCACGTGCAATAGCCACACGTTGTTGTTCACCACCGGATAGTTCATGTGGCAAGCGTTTTTCATAACCTTGTAAATTGACCAATTTTAACATTTCTTTTACTTTTTTCTGAATATTTCCTTTTTTTTCTTTTTTCATTTTTAAACCAAAAGCAATATTATCATAAACGGACAAATGAGGAAACAAGGCATAACTTTGAAAAATAGTGTTTACTTCACGATCCATCGCTTCAATGCCATTCATGTCTTTGCCATCAATAAAAATTTTTCCGGATGTCACGGGTTCAAGACCAGAAATCATTCGCAAAACTGTTGTTTTTCCACAACCAGATGGTCCTAAAAAAGTAACAATTTCACCTTCATAAACTTCTAAATTAAAGTTTTTAACTACATTTTTTGTGCCATAGCTTTTTGAAACATTTTCTAGTTTTACAATTACTTTTGACTCCATACAACCATCGTCCATTCTTATATTCTAAAATTATTATATCATAATTTTCAAAAATTCAAGAAAAAAACAGTAAATTTTAATTTTACTGTTCCAAATATTCTTTTACAACATCATAATCAGTATCTTTTTCTTGTTCAAAAGCACTCTGATATTCTGCTTGCATATCATCGCCATAACCGACTAACACGGTATCACCAATAATAACTGTTGGTGTTCCTTCATTTTCACGATCTAACAATGCTAAAATATCATCCATAAGAGTCGCGTTTTCTTCATCATCCCAAGTTTCAAAAGAAAATATTTGATAATCATCTCGCCATAAATCAGCTTGATCTTCTAAAAATACTCGCAATTCTTCACAATGAGAACAACCATTTCCCCAAAATATATACATATTCTTTTTATCTTCAACAAAAGTAACATCAGAAACATGATCTTGTTTTAAAACTTCTACTCGTGTCATATTATCATAAACAACTAAACCTACAACAATTAAAACAAATATAAGTAAAAATATTCCAAAACCTTTTAAAACTTTTGTATCCATCAAAACATCACATACCTCTCAGTATCATATAGTATACCATCAATTTTTAAATAAATCGAGTATTTTCCATCTAAGCCTTCTTCATTTATATATTTAGTAACTACGATACCATTTTCCGTTTCTTCTTCGGTGAAGACATCGACACATAAAGCTGTATAAGGCTTTTTGCTAATCGGAACTTCATAACTTTTCATCAAGCCATTTTTATAAAGTAAAACTTCAACTTTAGTTCCTCTTAAAAAGCGGCCTTTGAAAACTAAGCGATCACTTTCTTTAGTTAAAGTAATTTCATGTTCTTCTTTAATTTCTTCAATATCTTTTGCGCCGAGCCCAAAACCAA
>CALVMI010000086.1 GCA_944345045.1 uncultured Bacilli bacterium
AAAGATTTTCCTGAAGAAACACCTAGTGATTTTCATGTTTATGTTGCTTTATCTATAGCATTGCGTACTGAAGTTATGAGTCATGATTGTTCTGTTACATATCGTGATAAAGAATTAAGTAGTAGTTACGAAGAACGGGTTCAAGTTGAAAGAGCGCTAGATCGTTCAGAAGGAATTGTTATTGTTGACGAAAATGATAATTTTATTGATGTAGACGTTTCTTCATTTTGTTGGAATGAAGTGACAGAAAGTGATTATACTTTATTTCAAAAGAATTTATCTGTTTCTAATATTTTTACAAATGCTTATTTATATAATGACGTATATGCTACCTGTCCATGTAATCAAGAGGTTGGTGATCCTTTTGATGATGATAGTGAATATGATATTTGTTGGATAACTTGGGATAGTGACGGCGATGGTGAAGATGATGAAGCAGAATATCTTCATCAAGAAAATGAAACTGGATTTAGTCTTTATGGAGCATATTATTTATTAAAGCAGCAAGGTTACTTATATGATCATATGCTTGAATATTTTTTTGGTGAAGATATTTATTTTAAAACTACCGTTGAAAGTAATAAAACTCAAATAGATTCATCTCACTGTAGTGGAGATAGTATGCCTTATAATTCCACTCCATTGTCTAGAAGTGAATTTATTTCTTTGGTTGAAGAGTATTTTGAAGATGGAAGTGGATTTGCTGATTATTATCATTATTTTGTAGATTATGCTGGCGAAATTTATGATATGGGATTAGATAAAAATATTAATCCTGAACTTATTTATATTTTCGCTAGAAAAGAAACCTCTTTTACCGCGGTTAATGCTGATACAAATCATTATAATTATTATGGATATGCACACTGTAATACATGTTCATCTGGAATGTTTTTTGACAGTTTTATGGAAGGGGTAGAAACTTTATTTGATTATTTTGTTGATACAGGTTCATTATCTAATTTAGTGTCAAAATATTCTTATTTAGGTACTCTTTTATATAATTATGATGAAGAGGCCGAAATGGGAGCTGGTGGCTGTTATTATCTTGAAATCATTTATGGTGATAATTATTCAAGATGTGATGATAGTTATTATTGTTCTCCGCAAAATACTTCAGGGTGTGTTGAAACAACTGAGGAAGAAAGACAAGCTTATATTGATTGGCAAGCTGAGAAATATATAGAACATAGAATGGCTATCTTTAAACTTGGTACTGAAGTTTGTTCAGGAAATCAAATTATGGTAGAAGCTTCAACAGAGAATGCAAAAAACCAATTAAAAGAACCATTAAGAGACTTTTTAAATAAAAAAGGCTTGTCTATTGAAGATTTGAATTCTACTATTTTGAATAATGTTTTAGAAGCTGGAGTTGGAACAAGAGAAGGAGTTGCAACCGCGGCAATTACTTTGATTAATTATATGAAAGAGTTAAATGTTCGAATTCCATATACTTACAGTGGTGGACATTATGGCACACTTCCAGTTGTTACAAATAAATCTACTACATCTTACTATGGTGTAGATCCTGAATGGGGAACGTCGATAGGAGCGTATAAGTATCCTTCTCCAGATATCACGGCAATTTATACACATTATGGTCCAGATTGCTCGGCTTTTGTTGCATGGGCTCTACATAATGGTGGTATTAAAATTAGCAATAATGTTGTTTCTGGATTTAAAAAATTAGGGCAAAATTATGCGATGGATGGTAAATATATTGGCCAGATTGGGGACTTGGTTGCATCTGGTGGCCATGTTCGAATTATTGTTTCTGTAAATACGGAAGAAGGTTATTACATTACTGCCGAGTCACAAACAAATCAAAGTGGATACGGTTCAGATTTTAAAGGAATTAGTTATGAAAAAATGAATTTTACTAATTCAAATTATGTAATAGTTGATATGTCTTCTTATTATGATAATTCTTCGCTTAATTATAGTAAAGATGAAGATGGATTTATCGAAGCATATACAAGTGGAACTTTACAATAGTAAAAAGTTTTAGAAAGGAACAAAAAAAAAAAAAATATTTATTTGTTTATTGTTATTATTTTTGACTTCCGGATGTTCAGCAGAATACAATTTAACAATTGATGATTTAGAAACTTTTACTTATGAAGAAACTGGATATATTATGGCGGAAGATATAGAGGAAATTTATTCTATTTATGATAGTGATTGGCCAACCCCGGCTTATCAGAGTTCTAATTATGATAGTGAAAGTCCAACAAAATTTGAAGATGTAGAGTATTACGATGTTCAAAGTTATCAAGAAGGAAACTTATATAAAGTAAAATATCATTATAAGTTTCCTAGCAATCGCTTTGATGAAAGTAGTGGTATTTATAATGCTTTTTCTGATTTTAAAATCAACTATAATGAAGAGGAAAATACAACTACTTTAGATACTGGAAATTTTTATTATGATCGCTTTCCTAATTTAGAAGAGCTTGTTATTAATATTACTATCAATAATTCTGTGCTTGCTCATAATGCAAATCAAGTAGAAGGAAATACTTATACTTGGATTTTAACGCCAGAAAATTTTGATACAGCACGTATTCTTCTTTCCTATAGTAATATAGGAAATGAAACGGAAGAAGAAACAAATTGGCATTTTTTGATTGGTACGATTGTGTTTTTATGCTTTATGATTTTTCTAGTTGCGTTTAGTTTTATTCGCAAAAAAAGAGGAGAACGTAAAAAATAATTTTTCTATTATTTAAAAATAGTGTATAATAATTAATAGTTGATACGGAGGTATGTTATGAAATTTCGAGTTTCATCTAAAGATTTTATTATTTTCGTGATCTTTTGTATATTTTTACTTTATTTGTGTGCCATTGCTGTTTTAAATTTTTCTTCTTTTGCTAATGATGGTTCTTTTTATGGCTTGAATCCTTTTCCAGCTTTTACTGGTGATTATCTTGTTTTAACCATTTTTATGTTTGTTATAGCTTTGGTCATTATTTTTTCTAGTGTTTCTTCTTATATTTTCGATCGTGATAAAAGTGCAAAAAAGTTTTTGACTATTGGTGAAAAAGAAGAAAAAGGTTATTCTAGATGGGCTAAAGATAAAGAAATTAAGGAAGCTAAGGATGTTGTTCATGTTAAGGCAATTGAGCAACATGTTGATGGTGCTGGAGTTCCATTAATTAATAGCGGTACGGATATTTGGGTTGATAATAGTGAATATCATAGTATGATTATTGGTTCTACCGGTTCAGGTAAAACGGAATGTTTGGTTAAACCGATGGTCAATTTGCTTGCTAAAAAAGGCGAGAGTATGATTATCAATGACCCAAAAGGGGAACTATTTAAATACTGTGGTGATTATTTAAAAGAGCAAGGATATAATATTGTTATTTTGAATTTTAGAGAGCCAGAAGAAGGCAATGCCTGGAATCCTTTAACAATGCCATATTATTACTTTAAAAATGGAAATATGGATAAAGCTACAGAACTTTTAGAGGATATTGCTAATAATATTTTAGTTGATCCTAAAAATAAAGATTCTGCTTTCTGGGAGAAATCTGGTGCCGATTATTTTTCAGCTTTAGCAATTGGCTTGTTTCGAGATGGAAAAGAAGATGAGATTAACTTAAATTCGATTAATTTGATGAGTACTGTTGGTGAAGAAAGATTGGGGGCTAAAACATATATTCAAGAATACTTTGGTTTAAAAGGCGAGTCTTCACCAGAATATATTTTTGGTTCAACAACTTTCAATGCTCCTTCAGAAACTAAAGGCGGTATTCTTTCAACTTTTAGACAAAAAATTCGTATTTTTGCTTCGCGTGAAAAGCTTTCAGAGATGCTTTCTTATAGTGATTTTGATATGCGAAGCATTGGTGAGAGAAAAACCGCAGTATTTTTAATTATTCATGATGAGAAAACTACTTATCATAGTTTACTTACGGTCTTTTTAAAACAATGTTATGAAACATTAGTTGAAGTAGCACAAGCTAATGGAGGAAAATTAACGTATCGTACAAATTTTATTTTAGATGAATTTGCTAATATGCCACCTTTATCTGATGTGGATGCGATGGTATCTGCTGCTCGTAGTAGAAATATTCGTTTTTCCTTTATTATTCAAAATTTTGCTCAGTTAAATGATGTTTATGGTAAAGAAGTCGCGGCAACTTTACGTGGTAACTGTGGTAATACGATTTATTTAATTAGTACGGAAATGGCAGCTTTAGAAGAAATTAGTAAAATGTGTGGTGAAGTAAAAAGTAAAGAAAAAGATAAAACAGCTTCTACACCTTTAGTTACAGTTACTGATTTACAAAAAATGAAGCTTTTTCAAGCTATTATCATGCGTATTCGAATGAGTCCATTTAAAACACAATATGAACCTGATTTTAAAATTAATTGGGGTATTGAAAGAAAAGAAATGGCTTTTCCACATCGAGAAATGAAACCGGTACATACTTTTGATTTAAAGACATATGTATCCGAAGAAAAAAGAAAACAAATGACGGAAAATGCTCAAAATGGGATGCCAATGGGCGGTTTTAATCCTTTTATGCCGTCTTCTATGCCTAATCCATTTGGAATGATGGGAAGTCCTATGCCTTCAAGTACTATCAATAAACCGATTTCTAGTTTAAGCAATGATGAGATTGATCAGATGATTGCTGATATTGATAAAAAATTAAAGGAATTAGATGAGGAAGAAGCAAAAGAAAAGGCTAAATTAGCTGAAAAAAATAAAATGGAACTTCCTAAGTTAGATTCCCAAAAAGAGACAGAGCTTCCTAAACCTAAAGAGGAAGAAAAACCAAAAATTAATGTGGATGCCGAATCAATTATTATGGATGATAATGCTATTACGGATGATGAATTTTTTGACGACTTTTTTGGTGATGATGAATAATCTAGTTTTGTACTAGATTTTTTCTTTTGAAAAAAATTAGGTCATATATTATATGCAACTTTTAAAAATGTGCATACTTATACACTAGGTGATAATATGAAGAAAATAAAATTATCTGAATATCAAAAGAGCATGGGAACTTTATTTGATCTTTCTAGTCCGGAAACTTTTTTATTTGAACATCATCCTGATGCTGTAAATTTTCCTTATCAAAAATTTATGTTGTATTATGATCAATATTTAAAAAAAGACACTCCTTACTTTTTTATTTGTTCACAAGGGCTACATAGCAAAAGAGTTGTAACTATGCTTTTATATTTCGGATATGATGCGACACAGGTTGTTAAATAAATCTTAGTTGGTTAGGTTTACATAAATCTAACCTTTCTTGATGCAAAAAGCTCTAAAAACAAGTATAATATTTTTTAGGAAGTGATTAGATGGAATATATAATTATAGGATTATTAGTTATATTAATTCTTTTAGTAATTGTTTTGATTTTTAAATTAAATAAGAATACGCAGAATGATCTTGCTGTTACGGAAAAACTTGGCCATTTTCAAAATTCTTTAACAAAGGAAATCGGTGATTTTAAATATGAATTTTCTAGTAATTTGCAAAAGGATTTTGAATCTTTAAATGATCGAATGGAACAAAGACTTATTTTAATTAATGAAAAAGTAAATACTAGATTAGATGAAAATTTTGAAAAAACGAATAAAACTTTTACAAATGTTTTAGAAAGACTTTCTAAGATTGACGAAGCTCAAAAGAAGATCGATAGTTTATCTACTGAAATTGTTTCTTTACAAAGTGTATTAACGGATAAGAAGACAAGAGGTATTTTTGGAGAGGTAAACTTAAATTATATTTTAACAAGTGTTTTTGGTGAAAAAAATGATCGTATTTATGAGATTCAATATAAATTACCAAATGGCTTTATTGCCGATTCGATTATTCATGCTCCAGAACCTTTAGGAAATATTTGTATTGATTCAAAATTCCCTTTAGAAAATTATGAAAAAATGACCAATAAGAGTTTATCTAAAGAAGAAAGAGATACAGCGACTAAGTTATTTAAAATCGATGTTAAAAAGCACATTGAAGCTATCAGTAGTAAATATATTATTTCTGGTGTAACGGCTAATCAAGCTATTTTGTTTTTACCTGCGGAAGCTATTTTTGCCGAGATTAATGCTTATCATCCTGACCTTTTAAAAGAAGCTTATAATAAACATGTTTGGATTACATCACCAACTACTTTAATGAGCACATTGACAACTCTCGCGATGATTATGAAAAATATGGAAAGAGATAAGTATGCTAAAGTTATTCAAGTTGAACTTGGTAAACTTTCCGTTGAATTTCAACGTTATAAAGAACGTTGGGATAAACTATCACGAAGTATTGAAACTGTTAGTAATGATGTTAAAGCAATTAATACAACTACAGAGAAAATTACTAAAAGATTTGATTCAATTAATCAAGTGGAAATTCCTGAACTTACATATCAAGAAAAAGATATTAGTAAGTAATTATATATTATAAGTATGGTTTTTGTAAATAAAATGTAATATTTTTCCAAAATGATTGTTAAAGTCATATTTTTATGTTATTCTTTTTTTAGAGTAGGAGTATTTATATGAAGTGCATAAATTGTCAAAAAGAGTATTATAATGGCGAGCAAG
>CALVMI010000087.1 GCA_944345045.1 uncultured Bacilli bacterium
TATACACTTTCTTTATTTCCTTTGGATTCATCATCAATAATACATTTTTTCCATAAGCTAGCATAATTACCCCTCCAATTAGAGTTATTATACCATTATTTTTAATGAGTTTCAAATTGCAAAAATAACAGTAAATTAGGATTAAGGAGTTAAGACGATGCGAAATGAAGATACTAAATTTGAACTACCATATTGATTTTCAAAAGCAAAGTTCCTGCTACTGTTCCATGTATATTATATCCTCCGCGACCATAAAAAGCTTCACTAGATATAAAATGTATGTTGAAAAATCATGAGAATGTAGCAAAAATTTCTGAATACACTGGTTATTCTATTTCTAAGATTCAGCAAATTCAAAAAGAACTATCTATGAGTTAATCAGATAGTTCTTTTTTCGATATTACTTTTCATTTCTTTTTCCATCAAAAAGATAATGAACTTTTTACTGTGCACGAGTAATACCGGTGTGCACATTTCTACTATGTTCTTACATTAAAGTTCTTATTCTTCCAATTTTTTCCTGCTTTCCAAATCTTCGGCATTAATTGCTATTCCAATCGTTACTATGTAAGCAATCAAATAAAACCAGATCATCAGCACTACAAAGTGTGCAAGACCTCCATATACTAAATCATAATGTGCGACTTTGTTTACATAAAAAGAATAGATGTATGTAACAATCACAAAACCAAAAGTTGTAAATAATGATCCTTTCGTTGTATAGCTACTCGGTAATCTTCTATCTGGTGCTATTGTGTAGATAATTTTTATTAAGAAAAAAATTACTAACCAAGAAACAGGGCCTTTTGATAGATTTATAATAAAGACAATTGTATTTGTTACAGTTTGATTCATATTTACATATTCAATCATTTCAATAAATTTATCTCCAAAGGCGGGAACTAGTAATAAAAAGACAATCAAAGCGATTAATATAAGTGTCATAATTAATCCTTTTATTTTTCTTTTTAAAAAGGAAGAATTTTCGAAATGCAAAAGTTGATTCGAAGTTACAATTATAGAACTTGCTCCACCACTTGCAGCATATAATGCGACTAATAGCGGAATTAATAAACTCCATGATACATGTAAATCGTCAAACATGGGTACTATTAAAGCTGCTATGTCGCTTCCAAATGCCTTTAAAATAAAATTTGAAATAAAATCAATTGAAACATTAAACAAACTAGCTCCATAAGCAATTAGAGTAATTGTGGGTACAGTTGCGAGCACAAAAAAGAAAGCTAATTGCCCAGGTAAGACTAGCATATCTGTTCTTCCTAAAATATGAAATAATCTTTTTAGTACATCCTTAGCTTTCTTTATCATTTTCATCTATCGTCGTCCTTTTTTTGATTTTTAATATCTTCCACACATTCATTGACCGCATCTTCAATAGATTTTACATTGCTATCAATCATGCTATGACTAATACAAATACCATAATCAAATGGAAGATTTTTGAAATTCTTATTTAACTTGTTCATATAACTCGTTACTTGTTTTTGATTATAACCAACTAAGTAAATCATAAATTCGTTTCCGTTTGTTCTAATAATATCCGTATTATCTAATTGAGTTTTTATCAAAATATTTGCAGCAGCTTTAATGTGTCAGTCTCCCTCTTCATAACCTAAAGTGTCATTAATCTCTTGAACTCTATTTAAATCAATCATAATAACGCTTTGCGGATAAATTGTATTTTTGTTCCATGTTGATAAGTTTTCATTTAAGTAATTTCTGTTTTTTAATGATGTTAATTGATCTACATATTTTAATTTATCTTCTTTTTTTATTTTCTTTTGTAATCTAACTTTTTTACTTGAGCGATAAATTAATACTAAAATTGCGAATATAATGATAATTGACCATAATGCCCAGCGTGCTAAACTTCCTATAAAGGATCCACGTTCTGCTAGAATTTCACTTTCATAAAATCCCTCATTAGTTATTGTGTTATTATCTAAATAATTAAAATATCTAGACAGTAAAGTATTAAAAGTAGAATTTCCTATTGATTTTATTGAATAAGTGGAATTTAGTGTATAACTAAAACGAGATGTGTACTCACCAAGGCGACTATTTAACAAATAATTTCCTACTTGTTTATCTAATAAAATCAAATTATCTGGATCATTTAAGATCTTATTGATATCTGATAAATCAAATGGAATTAACGTGCAACCATCAAGTACAGATAATCTTGTTTGAAGATAAGAATTTTCTTCAACATATATTGTTTTATTTTTTAAGCTTTCTATTGACTTTATAACAATAGGATTTTCCTTATGAGCATAAACAGCAAAAGTAATTGGAAGATTTAAGCTGATTTCTTCGCCGTTTAAACCATAATTATAGAAATTAGAATAAATATCTAATTCATTATTATTTGCAGCTCTTGTAAAACGCCTTTCATTACTGAATCTTTCATAATCCATTTCAATTCCAGAAAATTCAGAAAATTGATCTAAGTATATGCCTACAATACCACCATATCGTCCATCGCCATAAATTTCATATGGCAAATAATTTTGATACCCGTATGTAAATCTTCTGTTTAGAAGTTCATCCATTGCTGTGTCTGAAATATTTAAACTTTCTTTAAATATTTTTTGTTCTTCTTCATAGATTAAATTATCTAGGTTTTCATCACGCCAAGTATTATAAAATTTTTTTAAAATTTGATAAAGAGTAGAATTGCTTTCATCTTTTATATAATAGCTTCTTGTTAAATCGCTAAAATGGTATTGAATCCAATAATTATTAGATAAAATGGTATCAATATTTTCCATTCTTGGAATAATTATAGCTTCAACTGTGTTGTTGTTTAAATTGGTAACTAAATCATCAATTGTTTCATATTGACTAAAGCTATTTGTTTCTAATGAAGAAAAATAACTCTGAATATAGCTGGCATCTCTTGTTAATACACCTATTTTCTTACCTTTGAGATAGTGAATATTTGTAATGCTTTCATTTGTTTTAGCTACTAAAACAAAATGATCTTGATAAAACAAAGCTGCTTCATCTGGCATAGTGTTTCCTACCATTAAAGATAAATTTGTTACATCTTCATTATTAGAGATTGTAATCGGATTAAATTCGATTTCATATTGTTCTGTAAATTCTTGCAAAAATGAATAGTATACTCCTTCACCAACATTTCCAAATATGTTTATGTTATTTACAACATTAATATTTTGAATATTTGCACTATTATCGGTTAACCATCGCTGTTCACTTGCTGTCAAGCGATTAGGATTTTGAAAATAGAAAAAAAGACTAATTGCTATAGCGATGACAATGATTACTAAAGTAATAATAATAGATTTCTTTTTCATACTTATTCTCCTTCAGACACTGGCGTATTATTATTCCAAATAATTGTTGAAGTAGAGTTACTAATATTTTTTGAACCCATTAATGTGAAGCCGGCAACTGACTCTGTATCTTCTTGAACCAATGTATAATGAATATCATAATGTTGTTTATATTCATCGCTAATTACTTCTAAAGTTGTTGTAGCAATCTCTTTAGCGCGATCTAAAGATGTATTGGTAAAGACAGTACGAATATAAATAATTTTACCTTGCGTATGAACTGTTACTTCTGTTACACTTTCATTTTCTTTTAATTTGTTTTCGATTGCTGTACGTGCCTCATCTGTTAATGGCAGATTTTCTATATCGTCTAAACGATCTCCATATACAGATGTGTTAAATCCAATAAAATAGGTTACAACAACCACACCCATTGCAATAAAGCAAATAATTACGATAGTTACTAATACAAACAAAACCCTATTATTTTGCCATAAGCTTTTAATTTTTTTCATCTATTCACCTCTGATAAATTACCTTTTATATTATACCTTATTTTTTTGCTTTTTTAAAGGGTGAAAAAAACTAGCTTTTGTAGAGCTAGTTTAACGATTACTTCTAAAGCGTTCTTTTGGATCTAAAATTGCCTTTCTTAAACGAATATCTGAAGGTGTTACTTCTACATATTCATCATCTTCGATAAATTCTAATGCTTCTTCTAAAGTGAATTTTTTTGCTTTAGTTAAGTTAATTGCCTCATCTGATCCTGATGCTCTAGTATTGGTTAAATTTTTATTTTTGCAAGGATTTACATCTAAGTCATTATCACGATTATTAATTCCAATGATCATACCTACATACACTTCAGTAGCTGGATCGATAATTAATGTTCCTCGTTCTTGTAAATTCCAAAGTGAATATCCTAGAGCTTTTCCATTTTCCATGGATACTAAAACACCATTTTTTCTTCTTGTAATCTCACCTACATATGGTTTATATTCTTCAAAACTTCTAACCATTATACCTTCACCTTTTGTGTTGGTAATAAAGCTGCTTCGATAACCTATTAAACCACGAGTTGGCGCTAGAAATTCTAGATGTGAATAACCTTCATCAGTTGTTGATACAACTTCTAATGTTGCTTTTCTCTCTTGCAAATCATTTATAATTGTTCCTTGATATTCTGCTGGACAATTAATTATTACTCTTTCAAATGGTTCACATTTTTGACCATTTATTTCTTCTAATAATACTTCGGGTTTAGAAACACAAAGTTCATAACCTTCTCTTCGCATATTTTCGAGCAAAATAGAAAGATGTAATTCTCCGCGGCCACTTACTTTATAGCCATCAGAATTTGGAAGTTCTTCTACCAACAATCCCACATTTGTTTGTAATTCTCGTTCTAATCTTTCTTTAATATGACGTGTAGTTAAAAATTTTCCACTTTTACCAGCGAATGGACCGTTATTTACTAAAAAATTCATAGATAGTGTAGGTCTTTCAATCACAATTGGAGGCAGAGGATCTATATGATCTTTATCACAAATGGTATCACCAATGGAAATATCTGCACAGCCAGCGATAGTAACTATATCACCATAATAAGCTTCTTCTTTTTCTACTCTTTTAATTCCTTCTGTCACATAAAGCTTTGAAATTCTAAAATTTTCTATTTTTCCATCATTTCTAGCTAATGCTACACTTTCACCATTTTTTACAGCACCTTTAGATATTCTTCCAATTCCTAATCTTCCTAAGAAATTGTCATAATCCAAATTACTAATTTGCAATTGCAATGGGTCTTCTATACTTCCTTCGTAAGGATTCACTTGTTTGATAATAGTCTCTAATAATGGATTTACTGTATCCTCTAGATTGTTTGGATCTAAAGAGCATTTTCCCTCTTTGGCAATACCATATACAATTGGGAAATCTAATTGTTCATCAGTAGCATTTAGTTCCATAAATAAATTAAAAGTCATATCTACCACTTCAGTAGGTCTGGCATCTTTTTTATCTATTTTATTAATAAATAAAATTGGTTTTAGATTTTGTTCTAACGCTTTTTTTAAAACGAATCTAGTTTGTGGCATTGGTCCTTCTGATGAATCAACAATTAGTACTACAGTATCAACAGTTTTAATTACTCGTTCTACTTCGCTTGAAAAATCAGCATGACCAGGAGTATCTACAATATTGATCTTATAATCTTTATAATGAATGGAGCAATTTTTAGAATAAATTGTGATTCCTCTTTCTTTTTCAATTGAATCACTATCCATTATAAGTTCTCCAACTTCTTCATGAGCGTCAAACACACCATTTTGTTTTAACAAAGCATCTACTAATGTACTTTTTCCAGCATCAACGTGGGCAACCACTGCAATGTTTACTATTTTATCCATAAACTCATCCCCTTAAACAATACTTAGAGATAATACACCAAAACATGAAAATTTGCAAGTTTTTTAT
>CALVMI010000088.1 GCA_944345045.1 uncultured Bacilli bacterium
TTTAATTTTTAAATTCCTAAACGAAAAGACTAAGATCTAAAAATCTTAGTTTCATTGATCATGATCAAAACATTAATTTTAAATCTATTCTTAATTCACTTTATTTCTTCTAACATTCTTTCTTTAATTTTATCTATATCTGCGAAAAATAAATTAATTCCTTGTTTTTTCAGTGCCAATAATGAATGAAAGTTTTCTAATATTTCATCTCTCAAATTATCAGCGACTCTAACAGGAGCACCATTAATTGTGTGTACATGATCTATATATTTTTCTAATGTTGGAAATGCATTTTGTAATAATATGACAGATGGTTTATTTGCAATTTCTCTTATCATTATAGATTTACAACTTCTATACTTTTTTATTTTTTTATCTATTATTGGCTTGTATTTGGATATTTTACTACTTAATGGTATAAACCATAATATATCTTTGTCTTTAATGGTAAAATATGTGGGTCTAGATCGCTCATTTTCATGATTTATCATTAGTCCTTTATCATTTATTTTATCGAAAAATTCATCTTTTATATGATAAATATATCCAGTTTGTACTTGCATATCATCAACTCCCAGAATAATTTTATCATAAAGCAAAAGAAAACTCTATCAACTAAGATAAAGTTTTCCTACATTTTCATATTACTACATTTTTCTCAATGCAAGATATTCGTATATTTATTATTTTCTTATTTTCCTTTTATAACAGCTATAGCTGCAGCGAGTCTTGCAATCGGAACTCTAAATGGCGAACAAGAAACATAATCCAATCCAGCTCTATAACAGAATTCAATACTTGAAGGATCTCCTCCGTGTTCTCCACAAACTCCTAAGGAAAGATTTGGATTTGTACTTCTTCCTTTTTTTGCAGCCATTTCTACTAACTGACCTACTCCTTCTTGATCTAATCGAGCAAATGGATCTTGTTCAAAAATTTGTTCAGCATAATAATCATTTAAGAATTTTCCTGCATCGTCTCTTGAAAAACCATAAGTCATTTGCGTTAAATCATTTGTTCCAAAAGAGAAGAAATCAGCATGTTCAGCAATTTTGTCGGCAATCAAAGCTGCTCTTGGAACTTCAATCATCGTTCCAACTTCATAAGGTAAAGAGACATTTGCCTTTTTAATAATTTCATCCGCAGTACTAGTAACAATACCCTTTACGAAAGTAAATTCTTTGGTACTACCAACTAATGGAATCATAATCTCAGGAGTGATTTCTAATCCTTCTTTTTTCACTTCAAGCGCTGCTTCAATAACTGCGCGAGTCTGCATTTTAGCAATTTCTGGATACGTAATCGCGAGTCTACATCCTCTATGTCCCATCATTGGGTTAAATTCTTTTAAAGATGCAATTCGTTCTTCTAGCTCACTTTCACTTTTATGAAGCGCATCAGCAAGTTCTTGAATTTCTTCTTTTTTATGTGGCAAGAATTCATGTAGAGGCGGATCTAAAAACCGAATAACTACAGGATTTGGAGCCATAGCTTTATATAATTCAATAAAATCGTTTCTTTGATAAGGTAAAATTGCTTCCAAAGCTTTAACTCTTTCCTCTTCCGTATCAGCCATAATCATCTTTCGGAAATTAAAAATTCTTTCTTTATCAAAAAACATATGCTCAGTTCGGCAAAGCCCAATTCCTTCAGCACCAAATTTTTTAGCTTGTAAGGCATCACGTGGATTATCTGCATTTGCCCGTACTTTAAGAGTTCGAACTTCATCTGCCCAAGACATAAATGTTTCAAAATCACCACTGATAGATGCTTCTTCTTTTAAAATCATACCTTCATAAACTTTTCCAGTCGAACCATCAAGACTAATTTCATCTTTTTCATGAAAAACTTGACCATCTTTTGTTTTTAACCATTTTTCTTTTTCGTTAATTGTAAGTTCCCCACATCCAGAAACACAACAAGTTCCCATTCCACGAGCAACAACCGCCGCATGAGAAGTCATTCCCCCACGAATAGTTAAAATTCCTTCTGAATGGTTCATTCCTTCAATATCTTCCGGACTAGTTTCCAAACGAACCAATATAACTTTCTCACCTTTTTGACTTGCTTCAGTTGCTTCTTTTGCTGTAAAGTAAATTTTTCCAGCCGCTGCTCCAGGACTCGCTGCAAGACCGGTTGCAATGACTTTTCCGTTCTTTAAACTACTCTCATTAAAGGTTGGATGAAGTAAACTATCTAATTGTTTCGGGTCAACTCTAAGTAAAGCTTCTTCCTTCGTGATTTTTCCTTCATTAACTAAATCTACAGCAATCTTTATTGCAGCCGATGCTGTTCTCTTACCATTTCTTGTTTGTAACATAAAGAGTTTGCCATTTTCAATCGTAAATTCCATATCTTGCATATCTTTATAATGATCTTCAAGTTTCTTAGCCAAAGTTTCAAATTCTTTATAAACATCTGGCATATCACTTTCTAACTTAGAAATTGGGCTTGGTGTACGAATTCCTGCAACGACATCTTCCCCTTGAGCATTCATTAAATACTCTCCATAAAGTTTCTTTTCACCTGTTGCTGGATTTCTTGTGAAAGCTACTCCTGTACCAGAAGTTTCTCCTAAGTTTCCATAAACCATTTCTTGAACATTAACAGCAGTTCCCCAAGAAGAAGGAATATCATTCATTCTTCGATAATAAATTGCTCTTTCATTATTCCAACTACGAAAAACTGCACGTACAGCTTCTAAAAGTTGCTCTTTAGGATTTTCTGGAAACTCTTCTTTGGCAATTTCAAAATAAATCTTTTTAAAATCTGCCGTGATATTTTTCATATCTTCTGCATCTAAATCTGTATCAAAATGAACATGTTTCTTGTCTTTATATTCATCTAAATAACGTTCAAAGGCACTTTTAGGATATCCTTTAACAACATCTGCATACATTTGAATAAATCTTCGATAAGTATCATATACAAAGCGTTCGTTTTGACATTCTTTAGAAAAGCTAGTAGCTACTTCATCATTCAAGCCTAAATTTAAAATCGTATCCATCATTCCTGGCATACTTGCTCTAGCTCCACTTCGAACACTAACCAAAAGTGGATTTTTTGCATCTCCAAACGTCTTTCCCGTAATGCTCTCTAATTTCTTTAACGAATTAAGAATTTCGTTTTCGATATCATCACTTAATTTTTCCTTATTTTCATAATAACTTGTACACGCCTCTGTTGTCACCGTAAACCCACGTGGTACAGGAAGACCTATCTTCGTCATTTCAGCTAGATTAGCGCCTTTTCCACCTAGGATTTCTTTCATATCTTTGTTTCCTT
>CALVMI010000089.1 GCA_944345045.1 uncultured Bacilli bacterium
ATAAAAGAGAATTAGAAAGTCATATGATGAAGAATACGGAATGGGGAGCAGTAGCATATTTACAACACAGTCCATATGGATCTCAAACAAGTGTCAGAATCAATAACAACTCATCTTATATAACAGGTTATCAAGCGAATAATGAGCCAACTTGTGGATACACTGGAACAAATGAGGAATGTAACCGATATTGTTTCGATGGCACATGCAATATTGCTTATCCAAATAGTGTATTAGCTAGTACAACAAATAACACCAGTGGTATTTTTGATATGTCTGGTGGCGCTTGGGAATATGTAATGGGAATTATGCTTGATCAAAATGGTAACCCAGTGAGTGGAAGAAATAGTTTATACAATTCGGGTTTCAAAGGGACATTTAGTTGTCCTACCTGTGATAGTGACACATCAGGACTAACCAGTTTAACAAATGGATATGAATGGCCAGAAAAGAAATATTATGATACCTACGCTTATAGTACAACAAATCAACAATATATTAGAAGAATATTAGGAGATGCGACAGGAGAGATGGGACTATTTGCCAGTGCAAAATATTTAACTCAAACAAGATATATTAGTAGTTGGTACGCCGACTTAGCTTATTTTGTGTATTCCGACGGTCCGTGGTTCGGACGTGGTAGCTATCATCCTGGCGGTTTGGATGCAGGTGCGTTTGCGTTCGGTGTTACCTACGGTCGTGCGTATGGTAATGTTAGTTTCCGCGTTATTTTAACTCCAACATTGTAGGCTTTAAAAAATATGTATTTTATATTATAATATGTTTTGTGATGTTTATGGAAAAGATAAATTATGATCTTAAAATGATGAATATTATTAAAGAAAATCAAGAAAAGAAGATTATTCCAACTCTTTTATTACATACTTGTTGTGCCCCTTGTTCTTCAGCTGTTTTATTAAGGCTTTCAGATTTTTTTGAAATTACAGTTTTGTATTATAATCCAAATATTGAACCGAAAGATGAATATGAAAAGAGAAAAAGTGAGCAACAAAGATTTTTATGTGAATATAAAACAAAGTATCCTATTTCTTTTTTAGATTGTGATTATGATCATGAAGCTTTTGAAAAAGTCAGTAAAGGCTTAGAAAAGGAAAAGGAAGGTGGCCAACGTTGCTTTGCTTGTTACCGCATGCGTTTAGAAAAAACAGCTCAGATAGCAGCCGAAAAGGAATTTGATTATTTTGGAACGAGTTTGACGGTTAGTCCTTATAAAAATTCAGCTAAAATTAATGAAATTGGTGCCGAACTTGCTTTAAAATATCCAGCAAAGTTTTTATATAGTGATTTTAAAAAACATGATGGCTATAAAAAAAGTATTGAAATGTCTAAAGAATATCATTTATATCGTCAAGATTACTGTGGATGTCATTTTTCTTTAGAGGGAAGAGAAAAATATTTGAAAGAAAAAATGGAAACGTTAAGTTAGTTTCCATTTTTGTTTATTCTTGTTCTTTTAACATATTTTTTCGATATTCTTCATAGGCTTTTATTTCATATTTATCTTTGTATTCTTCATAAGCAATATTTTTTTGTTTGATAATTTGTTCAACTAAATATTCGGTGAAATATGGATTGCGAATCAAAATTGGTCCTAGTAAATATGTTCCATAAAAATTGTTTTTTTTGATTCCTTCAACAATGGATTTTGGAACGTATCCCGTACCACTCTTGACCTCAAATAAATGTTTTTCTTTTACATAACGTAAAACGGTATTACGATTTTGAAAACCAATGATTTCTTCATCAAATTTGGAGATTCGATAAGTTTGTTCGCCAACGATTCTTTCTTCTGTTTCGAATGTTTCATAATTTAGAATATCTAAAGTTTTCTTTTCTTTTTCATCTAAGGTATTATAACTTCTTCCGAATAAATCGATGGCATTGCCAGTGATTAAAAAGAATTTTTTTTGCATAATGGCTTTTTTTATTTCTTTTTCGTATTTTAACATGTTTTTTCTTACTAGTTCATATGAAGGAGTACTGCCACTGCCAATATAGAAAAAATCGTATTTGTCAAAATCAATTGAATCTTCGATAGAAAGATAATGAACAATTGTTTTAACATGATGTGCTTCTAAATGCTTAGTTAGAGCAAGAATATTTCCATGTTCACCGTATAAATTCATTAAGTCATAATATAAATGAGCAATTTTAATGGTTTCCATTTTGAGCCTCCTTAAATTTTTGTAAAAGTATTTCAGTCATATCGAAGCAAACCATCGTATAAATCTCACCAGTTGTTTCTTTTTCTAAAACTGGAACGATTTGATTTAAATCATCTAACATATAAATTTTTTCTTTTTTGATTTTGGCATATTCTAGTCTAACACGTACGTCCCATTTAAATCGCCCGATTAAAATGATTTTTTCGATAGAAGGATCATTTAAAAGTTCAAACTCTACATCCCATAGCCAAGATAAATCATTGTATTTATATCTTCTTGATACGTTGTCAAATCCCATAATAATCACTTTTTGGTTTTCTTGATTTAAAATATATCTTAAAGATTGATAGTAACTTAAAGCATTTTCATTTTTGCTTTCGAGCATCGTGATTTTACGGTTTCCAAGGGCGATATCATGACCTCTTTTAGTAGGAATTTTTTCTTTATTAAATGTATCTAAGATTTTTTCTTTTGGAACTTTTATGGAGTCGCATAAAGCGAAAGCGGCTAAAGAAGCATAAGCAGTGAATAAAAAGTCTTTGTTTAAACAAATTTCTTCTTTGTTAATTTGCATAGTTTTTGTTTTCAAATCAACGTTTGTTCCTACATAATCGGGAGTTCCTCTTTTAAAATTGCAATGTGGACAATAATATGAACCAATGTGTCCGTAGTGATAGAAAGAATAAATAAGTTTTCGATGACAATTTGGACAATAAGCTTCATCAGTACTAAAATTGATTTTTCTTTCAAAAGAGTCTTTTGTTTTATTGATACCATAAGTTATGATTTTTCCTTTGTAAGTTAGTCTCGCTTTCATAAGACCTGGATCATCGGCATTTAAAACTAAGGTAGTACTTTGATCTAATTGATCAAAAATAGCATGATAAATTAAATCAGGTGAGCCATTTCTAGCTGGTTGATCTCTAGTAATGTTTGTAATGACTAAATGAGTCATTTTATTTTTTTTGAATGCAAGATGCAAGTGTTTTTCATCTAATTCTAAAAGCAATACATCGTGTTTAAAACGACCAAAAATGTTACAATTATTTAAAATAAGAGTAGTAATTCCTCTACTTCCATTGCTTCCAGAAGAGTTATAGACGACATCATAACCGGCTTCTTTTAAAATATTATAAATGAAATTGGTTGTTGTTCCTTTGCCACTTGAACCTGTCACGCCAATTACGTATTTAGGATATTTTATTTTTTCTAAAATGTGTTGATTCATATTGTATGTAATCGCACCGGGAAATTGAGAGGCATTATGGCCTAAAAGTTTTAAAACTTTGGTTAAAAATTTATTTGTTAGAATTTGAATAGCTCTTAGCATGTGTCACACCTTCTTATGTCTCATTATATCATAAATTTTATAGGGAAAAAGCATTTTTTAAACAAATTATGTGATCAAGGATTAATAAAAATAGTAGAATATAAATAATTTGTTTGGGAATCTTTTTGAGTAATGGTGTTAATTTTGGATAAATGAGGTATTCGCAAATCAAGGCAATTACACCCCAAAGTAAAGAGACGAAAACGTTAATGTAAGGCCCGATTGATAAAGGAAATCCTTCATAACTTCAAAAATTTTGGTGAAATATTTCCTGTGTTAAAAGGCC
>CALVMI010000090.1 GCA_944345045.1 uncultured Bacilli bacterium
GTATCATCAAGTGCATTAATAAGTTTTTTCTGTTCTCGACTAAGTTTTGTAGGAATCATAACTTTAATTACTACATATTGATCTCCCTTACGAGAAGAATTAGGGATTTTTAAACCTTTGCCTTTTAATTTATATTTTGTTCCATTTTGTGTGCCGGCCTTAATTTCCATTACAACATTACCATAAATAGTTGGCACCTCTTTTTTTGCTCCTAAAATGGCATCTGTTATCGTAATTGGTAATTCGATAGTCAAATCTTCATTATCTCTTTGATAAAAATTACTTTCTTTAACATGAATTTCAAAATAAATATCTCCATTGGCCCCGCCGTTTACACCAGCTTCACCTTTGCCACTAATTCTAAGTTGATGACCTGTATTTACTCCTTCTGGAATATGAATAGAAATGGTTTTCTTTTTTCTTTCTTGACCGGTTCCATTACAAGTTTTACAAATCGTTTTAAAACTTCTTCCTTTACCATGACATTTAGGACACGAACTACGACTTTGAATTACTCCAAATAAACTTCTTTGTTCCGTAACAACATATCCAGAGCCGTGACAATAACTACAAGTTTCTTCTTCAAAACCACCTTTACCACCACAATTAGAACAAGTATCATTTAAAGTAAGCTCAATGTCTTTATCAATACCAAAAGCAGCTTCTTCAAAAGACAAATCTAAACGAACAAGAGTATCTCTTCCCTTACGTGCTCTAGTAGAGTTTGAAGCTCTAGAAGAACCGCCAAAGAAATCTCCAAAGCCACCGAAGCCTCCAACATCACCAAAGACACTTCGTAAAATATCATTTAAGTCAATATCACCCGGATCAAAGCCACCACTGAAGCCCGCACTCCCATCAAAGGCAGCAGATCCAAACTGATCATACTGCCGTCTTTTACTTTCATCAGATAAAACGGCATACGCTTCACCAATTTCTTTAAATTTTGCTTCATCACCAGTTTCTTTATTATCCGGATGATACTTTTTGGCAAGTTTTCTAAAAGCAGATTTAATTTCTGATTCACTAGCAGATTTATCTACACCTAATACCTCATAATAATCTTTTTTATTCATCCGTTTCACCTTCTTTCATCAATTCTTCTAATTCATTAACACATTTTGCTATAAAGGAAAAAGCTTTTTCATAAGGTGCATCGGTAGTCAAATCGATATCCACACCTTCTAAAATTTCTAAAACTTCCTTACGACGACCACTCTTTAAGAAAGTTAAATATTTTTGAACAAAACCTTCTTTATGATCCATAATATCACTTACAATACAGATAGCTGAAATAAGACCTGTTGCATATTTATATACATAAAATGGTGTATAAAAATGCGGAATACGCATCCATTCATAACGAATTTCAGGATCTACAATAACCGAATCTTTAAAGTATTCTTGATTGAGTTTATAATATTCATCACTGAAAACTTTCTCGGTTAAAGCTTCTTTATTTTGACATTTTTTACTCATAATACTTTCAAATTCAGCAAACATAGCTTGTCGATAAATAGTAGCCTTTACTTTGTCTAAAAATTCACATAAATAAAACATTTTTTCTTTTTTCGTTTTTGCATTATTTAAAAAGTAGAATGACAATAATGTTTCATTTACTGTAGAAGCAATTTCAGCCAAGAAAATATCATAACTAGCATATTCATAAATATTATTTTCCTTAGAATATAAGGAATGAACAGCATGACCAAGTTCATGAGCAAGTGTACTAACTGAATCATAAGTTCCTGTATAATTTAGTAAAACATAATTTAAAGAATCATAACAGCCATAATGATAAGCGCCTGTCTGTTTATACTGATTAGGATAAAAATCAACGGCATGATTATCAAGAATAGACCAAAAATGTTTCAAATAATCCTCATCTAAAGGGCTTAAAGCTTTGGTTACAATTCCAATTGCATCCTCTTTTGAATACTTTTTTTGGTCTAATTCAATAATCGGAACATAGGTATCATATAAATGATATTCTTGATTGTTTAAAAATTTAGCTTTCAATTTTTGATAAGTCACATTCAAATCCATGTATTTATGGACATTTAAGATTAATTTTTCATAAACATCCTTGGAAATATAACTATTATCTAAAGCCATTTCTATGGCATTGTCAAAACTACGAATATCTCTTAAAAATTCTAATTCTTGATAATTTCCTTTTAAAAGTGCCGCGAAAGTATTTTTATGTTGTTCATAAAATTTGTAATAGTTTTTAAAAGCGCGACGACGAACATTTTGACTAGGATTTTCTAAAAAATCAGCCCAATTATAATGCGTTAAAGCACGTGAGCTTCCATCATCTAATAAAACATCTTCAAAAAGAGCATCAGCTGTATCTAAAGAATCAAAAGTATCGTCAGGAGTTCCAAAAGCATTCATTGCTTTAGTAATAATTTTTTCCTCTTTTTCTGATAAAATACGCTTCTTTTTGCGATACAATCTTTGGAAATACGTTTGATATTCTTCTAAATCCTCTTTTAACCACGGCAAAACATCTTCATAGTTTTTTTCCATTAATTCACTCATTACAAAAGACTCATCATCAGAAAAAGTATTCATTAACTGAATAATATCTTGTTTTTGAGATAATGCCTTATTATTAGACGTATCTTCATCATATTTTAAATAAACATAAATATATAATACTTCTGTAAGTCTCTCTTCCTTCTCGGATAATTGCAAAAAATTTCTTAAGGTATCTTTTGACTCTAAAATATGTCCTTTCATTTCTACAAGTTCTTTATGAATAGCTTTAACTTCTTCAATCTTTTTTTGATATTCTTCAGCGTTTTTTATAAGAATAGTTAGATCCCAACAATCTTCAGGTTTTTGTTCACTTCTTTTTAATAACTTTTCCATAGGTTCCTCTTTCCAAAACTTAGAGAAAAGCTCTAGGAATCTAGAACTTTTCTATTTTATTTTTCTTCGTAAGAAGCTTCTTCTACACCATCGTCATTTTTCTTTTCTTCATTACTTTCGGTAGTTGAAGCATTTTGATTTGCAGCTTGATTATTTTTTTGTGCTTCTTCATAAACTTTAGTCGCAAGTTTCATCGCTACTTCATTTAAGCTTTCTGTTTTCTTTTTGATATCATCAATATCGTTTTTATCCATAGCTTCTCTTAATTCTTTAATTTTATTTTCAGCTTCTTCTTTATCTTTACTATCTACTTTATCGCCTAAATCTTTAATGGCTTTTTCCGTAGAGAAGATCATTGAATCTGCATCATTTTTAACATTAACTTCTTCTTTACGTTTTTCATCAGCTTCTTTATTTGCTTCAGCTTCTTTCATCATTTTATCGATTTCTTCATCGCTTAAGTTTGTACTAGATGAAATCGTAATAGATTGTTCTTTATTTGTTCCTAAATCCTTAGCTGTTACATGAACAATACCATTTGCATCAATATCAAATTTAACTTCAATTTGTGGAATTCCTCTTGGTGCTGGTGGAATATTAGTTAATTGGAAGTTTCCTAAAGTTTTATTATCCGCAGCCATTGGTCTTTCACCTTGTAAAACATGAATGTCTACAGCAGGTTGATTATCCGCAGCCGTACTAAATACTTGACTTTTACTTGTTGGAATAGTTGTGTTTCTTGGAATTAATACAGTCATTACGCCACCAAGTGTTTCAAGTCCTAAAGATAATGGGGTAACATCAAGTAATACTAAATCGTCCATTTCACCAGTTAAAACGCCACCTTGAATAGCTGCACCCATAGCTACAACTTCATCTGGGTTTACACCTTTATGAGGTTCTTTGCCAAGTTCTTTTTTAACTAATTCTTGAATATATGGAATACGTGTAGAACCACCGACTAATATTACTTCATCAATATCACTATTCTTAAGTTTAGCATCGCTTAAAGCTTTACGAACAGGTTCTAGTGTTGAATCGAATAAATCACGACATAAATCTTCAAATTTAGCTTTAGATAATGTTACATCTAAGTGTACTGGACCATCAGAATTTTGGGAAATAAATGGTAAATTGATTTGTGTACTTGACATACCAGATAAATCTTTTTTCGCTTTTTCAGCCGCATCTTTAAGTCTTTGCATAGCCATTGCATCTTTAGATAAATCAATACCATTTTCTTTCTTAAATTCACTAACTAGATAATCAATAATTCTTTGATCGAAGTCATCGCCACCTAATTTATTATTGCCAGCAGTTGATTTAACTTCAAATACACCATCACCAAGTTCAAGAATAGAAACATCGAATGTTCCACCACCAAGGTCATAAACTAAAACCGTTTGACTCTTATCTTGTTTATCTAACCCATAAGCTAAAGCGGCAGCCGTTGGCTCATTAATAATACGCTTTACATCTAAACCAGCAATTTTACCAGCGTTTTTCGTAGCTTGTCTTTGAGCATCATTAAAGTATGCCGGAACAGTAATAACAGCTTCGGTTACACTGCCACCTAAATAACTTTCCGCATCAGCTTTTAACTTAGCCAAAATTTTTGCTGAAATTTCTTCTGGTGTCCATTCCTTACCATTTGCTTCAACTTTCTTTCCAGAACCCATTAAACGTTTAATAGAAGAAATCGTATTTTTTGGATTTGTAACTGCTTGACGTTTCGCGCGATCACCAACTAATACTTCATCACCTTTAAACGCTACGACAGATGGAGTTGTTCTTCCACCTTCATCATTTGGAATAACTTGAGGATTTCCTCCTTCAATAACTGAGACACAACTATTTGTTGTACCTAAATCTATACCTATAATTTTACTCATAATATATCATTTCCTTTCTTTATAATCTATTTATTTAAGCCGTTATTAGGATAACTAATAACCTTTTGATTTTCTATAATTATTTTGGTAATCTCTGCATAAGATTCACGAATTTCAGGATAAGATGCAGATTTACCAAAATAATTCTGGTAAATACTTTTTACAACATCTTCTTGAAATGCCAACATTTGCATTTTCTTATTCAAAATGTCTCTAAAATTTCCATTCGTATTTACAATCCCTTGATATAAACCTACTTCAAGTCGCAAACGTTCAGTTTGTAAAATTTCTTCCCCAAGTTTATATTCTCTTTCATAAAAATGATCATTATTCATTATTTACTTCCTCCTTCTTTTCTTCATCAGCTTGATTAACTTTAACCATCGCCGGACGAATTACTTTATCTTTATACATATATCCTTTTTGCAATACATCTAACACAGTGTTATTAGAAAAATTCCCATCATGTTCAATTAACACCGCATTCATCGTTTTTTCATCAAAAGGCTTATGTAAACATTCTATTTCTACAACACCAACACTTTTTAATGATTCAGACATATTTCCATAAATCATCTTAAAGCCACTTAAGAATTTACTTAATTCATCAGTAAGATTTGTATCATCCATTGAAATAGCATGTTCAAAATTATCCAATATCGTAAGCATTTTGATAATAATTTCTTCGCCATCATATTTTAGCAGTCTAGAACGTTCATCATCCCATCTACGACGCATATTTTGCATTTCAGCCGATAAACGAAGAATTTTCTCATTTTGCTCACGTATTTCTTCTTTTAATTTTTCAACTTCCTTATTATTTTTATGAAATTCTTTTTTATTTTTTTTCTTTGTTTCATGAACTTCTTTATTTACATTGTTTTCTTCTTTAGCCGTTTCTTCCTTATTCATTTTCGTCCTCCTTATTTAACTCCTTGTTGATGAATGACAAAAGTCCAACTACACGATCATACTCCATTCTCTTTGGCCCAATAATCGCGATTGTTCCTTCTGAACCATTACGACGATAAGTTGTTTTAATCACTGTCACATTTGGATCAAATTCGCTTTCTTTACCAATATAGATATTGACACCATCTGTCCCATCTGCTTGATCAATTTTTTCAATCAAACTAGTATCTTCAAACTTATCCATGATTTTTCGAACTTCATCAACATCATTATATTCTGGTTCTTGTAAAAGTAAATTTTTACCACTTACATGAACCGTTTCATTAGCCTTGTTTGCAAAATCACTAAATGTCTTAGAAAAAATGGAATAAATAGTTTCATACTGTTCAATTTTCTCAGCAATAATTGGCTTAATTTCATATTCTAGTCTTTCAGAGACTTCATTGATTGGCGTTCCTACAAGCATTTTATTAATAATTTCACAAGTTTTTACAACTTCTTGCATATGAATGCCTCTTGGTAAAGTAAATTGTTTATTTTGAACGATCCCCTTATCTGTACACACTATAGCTACTAAATGGCTATTTTGCAATGGAATAACGCTTACTTGTTGTAAAGCATTTTCATCGCTATTTTTTCCTAACATAATACTTGTATAATTAGTCATTTCACTAATAATCTCGACACAAGCTTCAATAGCGTCTGATAAGGCAAGTTCATGATTTTTAAAGATTGTTTGTAATTTTCTTGCATCCTTATCGGAAAGTTCTTTTGGCTTCATTAAATTAGCCACATAATATTTATAACCTTCTTCAGAAGGAATTCTCCCCGAAGATATATGATTTTTCTCTAAATAGCCTAATTCCTCTAAATGAGCCATTTCATTTCGAATAGTCGCTGAAGAACATTTTAGTTTTTGACACAACGACTTACTACCAACAGGTTTAGCAGTAGCAATGTAAGACTCGACAATCTCTTTAAGAATCCTTTCTTGTCTATTGTTCACGTCCTCACCTCTTTTAGCACTTTCTTCATTCAAATGCTACAGGTATTATAATAAAAAAATTAGCACTTGTCAATATAGTTTGCTAATTTTCTGAATAATTATTATAAGTAATATTTATCGTTCTAAAAAAAGTGTGATCTTCAACAGAAATAGTAAAAGACATTTCAGGATATTTTGAATGAATTTCCTCTTCTAAATTTTTTTGATACTTTTCAACATCTTCTCTGCTCATGAAAGTTCTAAAAGAAGCGGTATAACTACAACACTCACCAACAAAACAAGAATTAGAAGGTAATGGAACTTCTATCCCATTATTTAAGGTATAACTGCTTTGATTATAAAAAGTTTGACATTTTCTTCCTAAAACATCACGAGGATTTAAAAAAACATTCCAAATCAAAAGAGCTAAAAGTATTAAAACAACGAGTGCAACAGCCCACCAATATTTTTTAAACCATTTTTTCATCACTCAAAACTTCTCCTTTTTTCTAAAATATCATAAGTAAAAACGTATTAGAAGTTCATAAAAAACCATTTGACATTTAATTGACAATTAAAAAACCAAGAGACATATCTCTTGGCCAAATAAATTAATTACCTTTAACTTGATTCATTACTTCTTGAGCGAAGTCATCATTTCTTTTTTCCATTCCTTCGCCAACTTCATAACGAATAGCTAAAACAATTTCCCCGCCATTATTTTTAACATAATTAGCTACAGAAAGACTACCATCTTTAATAAATGGTTGTTCTGTCAAACAAATTTCTTTAAAGTATTTTTGAACTCTTCCTTCAACCATTTTTTCAGCAATCTCAGGAGATTTTCCTTCATTTACAGCAGCTTCTTTTTGAATTTCTCTTTCGCGTGCTACAACGCTTTCTGGAACATCTTTAATACTTGTGTATAAAGGTTTCATCGCAGCTTGTTGCATTGCAACATCTTTAGCAACACTTTCATTAGCGCCCTTTAAAACAACTAAACTAGCAATTTTACCACCCATATGAATGTATTTGCCAAAGCATTCACCTTCATTTAAAGTAACACTTTCAAAGCGTCTAAAAGATAACTTTTCACCAATTTTAGCAATTTTAGCTACAAGCAAATCTTTAATTGTCCCATCTTCAAATGAAAGAGCCATTGCTTCATCCATTGTTTTCGCATCACTATTTAAAATCGTATTACCGATATTATCAATCATTGTTTTAAATTCTTCATTTTTACTAACAAAATCTGTTTCAGAATTCACTTCCAAAATGACAGCTTTATTTTCATTAGTATAAATATTCGCTAAACCTTCAGCAGCAATTCTACTTTCCTTTTTTGTTGCTTTTAAAATTCCTTTTTCTCTTAAATAATCTTCAGCTTTAGTCATATCTCCATTTGTTTCTACTAAAGCTTTTTTACAATCAAGCATTCCAGCTCCTGTTTTTTCTCTTAGTTCTTTAACCATTGCAGCTGTTACCATAGTCTAATCTTCCTTTCTTTTATTTAGATAAAGCTTGTAAAAGATCATCTTTTTTCATTGTAGAATATCCTTTAATACCAGCTTCTTTTGCCATAGCTTTTAATTCAGCCAAAGTTTTTTTACTATAATCTTCAGTTTCATTATTTACTTCTTCTTCATGAACTTCTTCAATGGCTGGTTCAATTTTTTCTTCTACTTTTTCTTTTACAACTTTTTCTTCTTTTTTAGGTGCTTTTTCTTTAGAAGTTTCTTTTTCTTCTTCAACTGTATAATCAACCATTTCTAAATGATTTACTTCACAAATTGCATTAGTTAATGCTCCTAAAACAACCTTAATAGAACGAACAGCGTCATCATTACCAGGTAAAACATAATCAACTGTATCTGGATCACAATTCGTATCAATTAAACCAAACACAGGAATATTTAACTTATGAGCTTCACGAATCGCATTTTCTTCCTTTTTAGAATCAACAATAAATAAAGCTTGAGGAAGTTTAGTCATTCCACGAATACCTTCAAGTAAACGATTTAACTTATCATATTCCTTCTTTAATTTAATAACTTCTTTTTTAGGTAATACTTCAAAAGTACCATCTTTTTCCATTTTTTCAATTTCTTCTAAACGATTAACTCTTTTACGAATCGTTCTAAAGTTTGTTAATGTACCACCAAGCCAACGTTCAGTAACATAAAAAGAATTACTTCTTAAAGCTTCTTCTTTACATACTTCACCAGCTTGTTTCTTTGTTCCTACATATAGAAAAGTACCACCATTTTCAGCGATTTTTTTAATCTCTTCATATGCAGCTTCCATACATTCAACAGTTTTGTCTAGATCAATAATATAAATATCATCTCTAGCTCCAAAAATATAAGGTTTCATCTTAGGATTCCATCTTTTTGTTTGATGCCCAAAATGAACTCCAGCTTCTAATAATACATTCTTAGAAACTACGGCCATAAAAACATCCTCCTTCGTTACATCTTCTGCCTAGATCTACTCACCTTTTTCACTCGATGCCACGAGCACTCGAAAAAGATAATCCCTAGTGCATGTTTATTTGCTTTTACAAAGCCACCGTTATTGTATCAAAAAAAAGAATTCGAAACAAGTTAAATTGCTTTATTTATCATATTTTTTAATACTTTTTTCACCAATACATTCATTTCTTTAGCATCATATTTTCCAATTTTATATAAAAACTGCTCTTTTTCCACTTTCAAAGGAACTTCCATTCTAATAAAAGATTCTTTTTGTAAACCCAAATCACAATAATTTTTGATTTTAATTCTTTGATAAGAATCCGCTTGCGAAGTAATTTTTAAAACATAGTAATTTCTTTGATCATTTAAAATCAAGTGACCATGGCCATCATCAATAACTAAAACAGGTCGATTCATTGTTTCAAAAAATACTCTCTCTTCTTTTACCACCAACAAAGGAATCTTACAAATCCAAATATCCCCAAAACAAGGCACATCAAAACTATCTTCAAAAACAAAATCAGCAAAAAATTCATTCTGTAATTCAAAAAACTTTAATTCACTCAATATTTCCATAGCAAATATTTTAGCAAAAGAAAAAGCGCTTTGCAAATAAAGACTTTTAATCACTTTAACGCACAAGCTATTACAATGTGGATAACTAGGCTCGCAACCCCTGCCGCACTTTATCGCGGCTGGGCCCCCATTTTTAGGTTTCCTACAGACTTAGGGTATACGGTGATTCTTCCGTTCCACTTCCTCCACTGATTTTCACGTTAGAGTTTAGATATAAGGCGGGGGAAACGCCA
>CALVMI010000091.1 GCA_944345045.1 uncultured Bacilli bacterium
CCTGTCATAAATATTCGTAGTGATGTCACAATAAATGGAAGTGGAACGAAAGATGATCCTTATATAATTTCTTGAATTTTGGGCTAGAATTCTTGAAGATATATAAATCTTTAAAAAATAGACGTCTTGTGTTACAATAACATTGACGTTTTTTCTTTGGGTAAATATTATATGCGAAAAAAGAAAAAGTGAATACAATACTAATGAGCACGGGAAAACAAAACAAGAAAGGAGTGAGAAAATGAATCGAGAAGACTTTCCAATGTTAAAAGAAGACTTAATTTATTTAGATAATGGCGCAACGACATTAAAACCACAATGTGTTATTGATAAAATGACAGAATATTATGAAAAATATTCAGCGAATGCTCATCGTGGAGATTATGATATTTCTTTTAAAGTGGATCAAGAATATGAAAAAGCCAGAGAGTTAGTAAGAAAATTTATTAATGCTAAATATAAAGAAGAAGTTGTTTTTACAAGTGGTGCAACTGAATCTTTAAATATGATTGCCAGTGGCTTTTTTAAAAAATACTTAGAACCTGGTGATGAAATTTTAATCACCCAAAGTGAACACGCTTCTAATGTTTTACCATGGTTTCGTCTTGCTAATGAATTACAAGTGGTCGTAAAATACATTCCATTAGATGATCATCATTATGTAACTTTAGACAATGTGAAAAAAACTGTTACACCAAATACGAAAGTAATTGCTTTAGCAAGTATTACAAATGTAATTGGCGATGAAAGACCTATTAAAGAAATCTGTGAATTTGCGCATCAAAACAATATTTTTGTTGTTATGGATGGCGCACAATCTGTTCCACATCGTAAAACAGATGTTCAAGATTTAGATGTAGATTTTTTAGCTTTTTCTGGTCATAAAATGTGTGGACCAACAGGTATTGGAATTCTTTATGGAAAAAAAGAACTTTTAGAAGAAATGGAACCTCAAAATCTTGGCGGTGGAATGAATGAATCTTTTGATAATCCAAGAGAGATCTATTTAAAAGATTTGCCAACGAGATTAGAAGCAGGAACTCCAAATATCGCGGGCGCGATTGGACTTGGAAGAGCTGTTTCATATTTAGAAACTATTGGTATGGATAAAATTGAAGCTTATGAGAAAAAATTACGTAAATATGCTATGGATAAACTTATTTCTATTCCTCATTTAGATATCATTAACATTGAAGCAGATGGTGGTATTATAGCTTTTAATGTCAATGATGTGTTTAGTCAAGATGTTGCTTATTACTTAAATAAATACAAAGTGTGTGTACGTGCTGGTAATCATTGTGCAAAAATCTTAAATCAAGAAACAGGTGTATCTAATACCTTACGTGTTAGTTTGTATTTTTATAATACGGAAAGTGATATAGATAGTTTAGTAGAACTTTTAAGTAATAAAGAAAAGATTGTTGAGGAAATGCTTTAATGGAAAATAGAGAAATACTTTTAAATCACTATATCTCCTCCCCATATAAAAAAGAGATTTATGATCAAACCTATACTAAAATAGAAACAAAAAGTGATTCTTGTATTGATCATTTACATATTTTTTTGAAAAAAGAAAATAATAAATTAGTTGATGCTTATTTTAATGGAGAAGCGTGTTCGATCGCCACTTCTTCTTGTTCTATTCTTTTGAAAAATTGTATTAATAAAAATATGGAAGAGATAAAAGAATACATAGAAAATTTTGAAAGAATGATAAATGATGAACCTTATGATGAAGAAAAATTGCAAGAAGCAATTGTCTTTAAAGATATAGTGAAACAAGGAAATCGAGTATCCTGTGCCTATCTTCCGTATAAAGGTTTAAAAAAATGGATGAATGAATAAATTCGTCTATTTTTTTTGCTATTTCATAAGATAGTATCAGGTGAAGGATATGAATCTATCTGATTTACAAAGAAAAGATGTTATTAATTTAGATACGGGAAAAAAACTTGGGAGAATTGTTGATGCCGAGGTAAATGAGAAGGGAAGTATAAATTATTTTGTTGTAATGGATCATAAATTTTGGCGATTTTGGAAATCTAGTGGTGAAATAAATGTTACAATGAATCAAATTAAGAAGATAGGAACAGATGTTATTTTAATTGATCAGGTTTATTAAAGATGTTAATATTGGAACTTTGTTAATCATTTGGACAGATTCTAGAATTTATTATATCTGGCGTTAAAAGATAAACTCCTTTGTTGTTTTTTGCACTTTTTTGTTATATACTTAACTTATATAAAGTAGAAAAGAGTGTATATCATGAATATCCAAATTATTTTAACAAGCTATCTATTGAAGTTCATGTTTGGTGAAAATCCTTTTCAAGATCCGTTTTTACTTTCTAGGGAAGTTATTAAAAAAGCTTATAATGAAGGTTTATATTTTATTTCTAATGAAAGAACTGTCGATGCCTTTTTAAACGAAAAAGAAAATGATAGAGTCGGTAATTTCTTTGTTTTTGCTGGTATCCCTAGCTTTGATGATATTTGCTTAAATTTATCGGCACTTCCAACATTGTATGCGGTAAAGATTTCTTTGCCATATGAAGAATTGGTTGATTTTGAATTAGAGACAAGTCATGGCGATATGATTTTATATAAAAAAAATGTAACTTGTAAAAATTCACAATTAGAAAAAGTTTTATTAGATTTGACTTTAGATAAAGATGTTTTAAATTATCAAATAAAGAATGGGGTTAGTATGGACATGCATACGGATATGGCCATAGCTTTTTTGCTTCAAAATGTTAAAAATTATCATTATGCTATTTCTTCTAAAATAGAATTTTTAGAAGAAGAATTACACTCTTTTTTACAAACGCAAAGAGGAATAGATTCTTTAGAAAGAGAAGAAAATTTACAATTGATTAAAGAAATATATGAAGAATTAGTATAAATATTTTAAAATGAAAACTTTAAGTTTTTTTAGAATCATGATATAATGACTCCGTGATTTTATGAAAAAAAAAGAAATAATTTTGTTTTTATTTTTGCTATTTATGGATCAAATTGCTAAATTTGGAATGGAACCTTTATTAAATAATGGTAATATTACAATAATTCCAAACTTTTTTTCTTTAACTTGGATGGAAAATACAGGTGCTGCTTGGAGTTTGCTTCAAGAAAGAAGAATTTTTCTTATTTTGGTTGGAATTGTTTGTTTAGGTGTTGTCACGGTTATTCAAAAATCTATTCAAGATAGTAGGCTTAAATTTGCTGCAACTTCTTTATTATATGCAGGAATTTTAGGAAATTTACTAGATCGAATTATTTTTGGCTATGTAAGAGATTATCTTCATTTTACTTTTTTTGGATATTCTTTTCCTATATTTAATTTGGCAGATGTCTTTATTGTTTGTGGAGCAATTTTATTTATTATTTTGATTTTTAAGGAGGAAATGATTGATGGAAAAAATAGAAGTACTGACAGATGAAAGAGAAAGAATTGATAAGTATTTAAGTGAGGAATGTGATTATTCAAGAAGTTATGTTCAGAAACTTTTAGAAGATGGTCTTGTTTTGGTTAATGATCAAAAAGTAAAACCTTCTTATAAGGTGTCTTTGCATGATCAAATTACAATTTTAGGGGATCTTCAAGGAGAAGAAAATATTGTTCCTGAAAATATACCATTAGATATTGTTTATGAAGATGATGATGTTATCCTAATTAATAAGCCTTCTTCGATGGTCGTGCATCCAGGAAGTGGAAATATACATGGTACACTAGTTAACGCACTTCTTTATTATACGAAGAATTTAAGTGATTGTAATGGTTTTACTCGGCCAGGAATTGTACACCGAATCGATAAAGATACATCGGGACTTATTTTGGTCGCCAAAAACAACAAAGCTCATGCCATTTTAGCCGATGATTTTGCTCATAAAAGAATTAAAAGAATTTATGTTGCCCTTGTTAAAGGCGTTTTAAAACATAACCATATTACGATTGATGCGCCAATTGGACGAGATAAAATAAATCGTAAAAGAATGATGGTAACAAGTGAGAATAGTAAGAATGCGGTTACACATGTTACTGTTTTAAAAAGATATCATGATTATACATTAGTTAGTTGTGAATTAGAAACGGGAAGGACCCATCAAATACGGGTACATCTAGCTTATATTGGGTATCCTATTTATAATGATCCCGTTTATAATTCAAAAAACGCTACTTCTTTTGGACAATTTTTGCATTCAAGTGAAATCTTTTTTCAAAGTCCAATTACGAAAAAAGAATTGCATTTTAAAGTACCATTACCTAAGGAATTTCAAGATTTTTTAGACAATTTGGAGTAGTAGCTTATAAAAGAAAAAAGAGAATAAGACGAGGGTAAAAAGAAAATAAGGAGCTTCTAAAATATGGAACTTTTTGTTTTCTTTTTTTAATTCTAAAATTAAAAAAATACTGTAACAAGTTAGAAAGAAAGAGGAACAAACGGTTAAAAATACTTCTTTTAAATGAAAACCAAAAATTAAAGTAGATAAGATAAAAATGCCATTAGAGAAAACTAAAAAAAGTAAGTTTTGTAAGTCTTCCTTTTCTAAAAATGTTTGAATAATAGGAACGCCAATCATACAAATTGTGATAAAAAGAATAATTAAAAGAAGAAGCATTTTTTTCACCTTCCTTTACTAATTGTATGATTTAGGGTATAATATTATGTGTGGAGGGTGTATTAATTTATGGCAGTGACAATGGATAAAAAAGACGAGATGATTATGCGTTTAGTGCATTATTTTATCACTGAAAAAAATTATAGTCCGATCGTTGTAAATGGTGTAAAAGATGAAATATGGCTTCAAAATCAAGAAGGCCCATATAAAATCATCAGAATAAATGCAAATTACATTCATAATAGAGAACAATATGAATTTGATATTTTAAAGCTTCGTAATGTTATGAAACAAGTCAAGAGAAAAACGCTTTCATGGTCAATGAATGCTTTGAATATTTTGTTAGATGTAAATGAAAATGTCGATTTAGAAGAGCAAAAGAATATTGAATCTGTTGCTTTAAAAAATGGGGCTTTAATTAAAGCTAAACCTGTTCTAAAAAGCTTTCCTGATATTAATCATAAAATGCTTTTGAATGAAAAAGGAATTGATTTGATGATTGATGTAACTAACGACATTAATAAAAAAACAGATAAAGAAAATAGAGTTTATGAAAGTATTTTTAGACCTAAAAAAATTGTTGTTACAAATATTTTGATTGTCATTAATATTTTAGTGTTTTTAATTACTTTTGTTGCATCAGGTGCAAATTTATCTGCATTAAATTTGTTACGATATGGAGGAGTTAATTCTTATTTTGTAGCACAAGGAGAAGTATGGCGATTAATAACTGGCGGTTTTTTGCATGGTGGTATACTTCATTTACTTTTTAATATGTATTCTTTATATATCATTGGAACACAAGTCGAAAATTTTGTGGGTAAGTGGAAATATTTAGCTATTTATTTATGCAGTATGATTACGGCAAGTCTTATGAGTTGTATTATAAATCCTAATACAGTGAGTGTTGGAGCTTCGGGAGCAATTTTTGGCCTTTTAGGAGCACTTGTTTATTTTGGGTATCATTATCGTATTTATTTAGGAAGTGTTTTAAAAAGTCAAATTATTCCATTAATTATCATTAATTTATTATTTGGCTTTATGGTTAGCGGAGTAGATAATGCTGCACATATCGGTGGTCTTATCGGTGGCCTTTTAATTTCTATGGCTTTAGGGGTTCAAAAGAAAGAAGGAAAACAGGATCGCATCAATGGCATTATTACTTTTTCTATATATTTAGCCTTTTTAGTTTATTTAACTTTTTTTAGATAACATCTTTTGGCAAGAAAAAAATAAGAAGAATGATTTTCTCTTCTTATTTTTTTAAAATTTTCTAAATAAGCCGATAGCTTTTCCTAAAATAGTGATGTTTTTAAAAATGAAAGGTTGCATTGTATCATTTTCAGGTTGTAAACGTATATGATCTTCTTCTTTATAAAAGGTTTTTAAAGTGACTTCGTTATTTTCGGTCATAGCTACGACAATATCGCCATTTCGAGCTGTATTTTGTCTTTGAACAATTACGTAATCGCCATCAAAAATTCCTTTGTTAATCATTGATTCGCCACTAACTTCTAAGGTGAAAATAGTCTCGCTGTGTGGGACGAGTGTAGACGGTAAGTCAAAAAATTCATTAGGACGTTCGATGGCTTCAATAGGATTTCCAGCTGTTACTTTTCCTAATAAAGGAACTTTTATAACATCTTCGTCTTTTTCTAGATATTCATTTTCAACTAAGATTTCAATAGTTCGAAATTTATTGCTGGAGTTTTTAATTACGCCGGCTTCTTTTAATTTGTTTAAATGGGCTTGTACGGTTGCAGGACTAGATAATCCTAAAGATGCTCCGATTTCTCTTACAGCAGGAGGATAACCGTGAGTGGCACTGTATTTTTTTATGAAATCTAGTACTTCTGCTTGTTTTTTAGTAAGGCCTGATTTTTCTTTCATTTTTAAATCACTCTCCATATTCATATTAACATGACATGCAAAGAATGTCAAACAATTGTTCATTGTATGATTCTTTGTAAAAGAAATACAATCTTCTTTTATTTTTGTGAATTCTTATGCTATAATTAAGATGGAGAAAGTAGGAAAAGGAATGAAAAAAGGATTTACTTTAATTGAAGTTTTAGCAGCCTTGGTATTAATAAGTGTGATTATTTTGATTGCTGTACCTGTATATACCGGTGTAAGAGAAAGTGTTAATGAAAGCATCTATGAATCAAAGGTAGAAGAATTATTAGCTAAAGCAACAAGTTATGCAAGTGAAACAAACCGTATGGTTTTTGATGTGGAAACTTTGATCGAAGAAGGTTTAATCAGTGCAGATAATGAACGAGGAGAATTTAAAGATCCAAGAGATGGAAGAAGTATGCTTTGTGATATCATCCAAGTTGTTTTTCAAGATAATCAATTTGTGGCTAACATAATTGTCAGTGAAATTTGTTATGATGACGATGAGTTAGAAAATCTATATGGAATGATAGAACTAAAGTTATATAAAGATATGAATTTAACTGAAGAAGTAGA
>CALVMI010000092.1 GCA_944345045.1 uncultured Bacilli bacterium
ACAGAAATATTAGCTTTGCAACATTATGAATCAATTAGAAATGTTGTGAAAAATACGGATATTCACATTGATTATTTAATTGGCAGCATGAGTAAAAAAGAAAAGGAAAAAATTGCTGAAAAAGTAAAAGATGGCGAGATTGATATTTTGGTTGGAACGCACGCGATTTTAAATGAAAGATTATATTTTCAAAATCTTGGTTTAATTATTACTGATGAACAACATCGCTTTGGCGTAAATCAAAGAGATATCTTAACTCAAAAAGGGATCAAGCCAGATATGATGTTTATGAGTGCCACTCCAATACCTAGAACGTATGCGCTAACCATTTATGGAGATATGGATACATCTTTAATTAAAGAAAAACCTGCGGGAAGAAAAGAAATAACAACTAAAGTAGTTAAAGAAAAAGATTTAAAAGAAGTATTGTTTAAAGTATTAGAAGCCGTAAAAAATAATGAACAGGTTTATGTAGTAGCGCCTATGATTGAAGAAAATACAGAAAACGATTTAAAAGATGTATATTTATTAAAAGAAAAATTTGATTTGGCTTTTCATAGTAAAATTCCTATTGGCATTTTGCATGGAAAATTAAAAAAAGCCGAAAAAGAAGAAGTAATGAACGACTTTAAAATCGGTCGAACTAAAATTTTAATTTCAACTACAGTGGTTGAAGTAGGTGTAGACGTTAAAAATGCTACAATAATGATTATTTTTAATGCTGAACGTTTTGGTCTTGCTACTTTACATCAACTTAGAGGAAGAGTTGGCAGAAACGATAAACAAAGCTATTGCTATTTAATTTGCAACGAAGAAAAAGAACGATTAAAAGTTTTAGAAGAAAGTAATGATGGCTTTTATATCAGTGAAAAAGATTTTGAATTCCGTGGTGAAGGCGATTTGTTTGGTGTCAAACAAAGTGGTGATATGACTTTTAAAATAGCCAATTTAAAGAGGGATTACAACATTTTAATTCATGCGAAAGAAGATGTTATAAATTATATTCAAAGTGAAGACTATCGAAGCGAAAAAAAGTATCAAGAAATTGTCGACAAAATGAATTTTACCAATTGACAAAATTTCAAAAACATACTATGCTTTATATAGCATGGCTATAAACGCTATGCCGGTACGTATTCACGATCACTTCTGAGTGCGTACCTAACAAACCCCCTGAAAGGAGCCTTTATGGCTCCATTTTTTTATACGAAAATCTTTATAAATAAAGAAGGTAAACATAAATACAGACAATAAATTGACGTAAATTCTGATCTTTGTTAGAATATCTTATAGTAGGAGTTGAGTGGATATGTCTAAGTTTTGGAAACAAAAAAGAAATCGAGTAATCGTTATTATAGCTATATTTTTACTAATCATTTTTGGTATTGTGGCTTTTCTTTATTTTAATAAAGAAACAAGAAACAATGTGACTAAAGAATATTCCGTTTATATGGAAAATAACGGTTTAATAAAAATATCTTATCAAGAATCGTATGATGAATGTACGAAAAATAACGAGACATATCGTTGTAGTGACATAACCATAAGCGATATTCAAATTACTTTGTTAAATGATGAGGCAAAAACCCTTTATTCGAACATAAATATAGAAGGAAAAAGCTTAGAAGAAATCCTAGATGATTTTTTGAGTTCAAACGATACATGGCAAATAATTACTAATAATGAAAGTTTAAAAGAGAAAATAGATTCAGAGTATTCTAATGTTTCGGTCAAAATTAAAAATGAAATGAATGAAGAAGAAATTGTCAAAGAACTAAGTGAAATAACATATTATACAATCACGTTTGATACTGATGGCGCACCACCAATAGATAGCGTTGTAGTAGAAGAAGGAAAACTACTATCAATGCCGGAAACTATTACTAAAGAAGGCTATATATTTGTGGAATGGCAAGTAGATGGTACAGCTTACAATTTCGAAAATCCAGTAACCAAAGATATGACAGTAAAAGCAATATGGAAAAAAGAAGAGACTACAAGTACTCCTTCCTCTGGTTCTAACAATCAAGTATCTAATGGAAAAATTAATTTAAACAATAATATAAGTATTACCGAATACCATATCTCTAGTGGTAATGCAGATTGTTTTTATTATATGTTCGTAACAAATTTACAAGAGGTTTTTAAAACAGCTGATATAACAAAAAAAGCAAATGGACCTAGTGAAGTGGATTTTTGGCATACAAAAGATCGTCAAGATACCGAAGTAAGTACCGAAGAAATCATTGAATATGTAAATTCTGGCACTTTAAAAATAGATAGCTCTAATGAAAATAATTTTAAAAACACTTTAGATAAATATAAAAATGGAAAATACTCAGGAATTTCAAATGTTTCCTACACAGTAGAAGATCATCGTTTTACCTTTTCGTATGATTACATTTCTTTCAATGGACTAAACGTTTCTTCGTATGGAGAACAAGCAAATAAAGAAATTCAAAATATTTTAGTAAATGCAACAAAATTCAAAGGCCCATGTGGTGGCTTTGATACTTATCAAAACAAGATCTTAAATGAAGAACTATGTAGTCAATACAATTTAGACTGTGGTCGGTGGTAAGAATGAAACGAACTTTTACATGCTTGTTGATCAGTTTTATCCTTTTATTTTTCTTGGCAATGCATCCTGTTTATGCTGCAACGAATCCTTACCAAAAGTATCAAGATTTATATGGTATTACTACAGTACGATGTACTTGGTATGCTTGGGAACAAGCCTATGAAAACGCTGGGGTTGCTCTTCCTGGATGGGGCAATGCTCAGACTTGGTATAACGAGGCAATAAATGATGGCTATAAAGTAGGACAAACGGCCAGAGCGAATTCAATTGCCGTCTGGTCCTCTTCGGATGGCTATGGACATGTGGGATATGTGACCTCTGTAAATGGCGAGGAAATGAAAGTAAATGAAGGAGGCATTGTTACAACCGAAAACGAAGGAATAGTAAATGGATCAACGCATTATACAACGGCAGCAAATCTAATAGGATTTATCTATTTAGATGAAGTTCCAAAAAAGGAAAATCAGAATAATTCTGATCAAAATTCTACGGTTAATGAACCAGCAAAATCAAATAACGCCAATCTTCAAAATATTATGATCGATATCGCTAATTTTACATTTGATCCAAATATTACTATTTACGAATTAGAAGTGCCTTATGAAACACAAATAATTACCATAGCTGCCACTAAAGAAGATGAAACATCTTTAGTTTTTGGAACTGGACAAAAAGCCTTAAAAGTGGGAAAAAATACATACACGCTTACAGTAATAGCTGAAGATGAGACAACCAAAGAATATCAAATTAACATCACAAGAAAAGAACGAGAAATTAATGAAGAGGAAATTAGAACAGAAGAAACCGAAGAAGAAAAAAATCATTCAGTAAATTCTTTTTATATCTTTGGCATTATTCTCATCCTCTTACTACTAATAGTTATTCTCGTACTATTCATAAGAAAAAAACAGCTTGTTTTAAAAAAGAAAGAAGGTGACTAACATGAGTTGTATATTTTGTGAAATTGTTAAAGGAACAAGTCCTTCAAGAAAAGTATATGAAGATGATTTAATCTTAGGAATCATGGATATTGATCCTTACTGTGATGGTCATATTCTGTTAATTCCTAAAAAACATTATACAGATATGATGGAATTAGATGAAAGTTTATTAACACATATGAACAAAGTAGCCAAAGAACTTACACCTAAGATTATGAACAAATTAGGTAAAGTAAGCATGACAGTTAGTTATAACTATGGCGAAAAGCAAAAAGTAAAACACTTTCACTTACATTTGCTTCCTAACATCGATGATAATCCTACAAAAAGTGTTGAAGAAATTTATAATCTTTTAAATTAGATACCTTTTAGGTATTTTTTTTATGCAAAAAAATAAAATACAATAGGTGAAGAAAAGTGAATTGTATTGATAAAAAAGTAAATAATTTATTAAAGGAAATAAATCTTTTTTCAAAAGAAGAAATTGAAAGTCATATTTGGGAAAAGTTTAAGGTTCTTTCATTGGACCTTCAAGAAAGAATAAATGTCTTCTTGGCTCAATTTTCTTTTTGGGGAACATACGATAGTGAAAAAGAAAATACAATTACGAAAGTTGCACATTTTTTAAAAACAAATGTTGGAAAACTTGAAGAGTTTTATGATTCTCTAGAAGATTATCGTTCTAAAAAAATTTTTTATGCGGTTATCAACAACTGGTACAATTATGATTTTGTTTCATTAGAAGAAGTTATGGAAAAAACATTTACGCACTATTTTGACTTAGATATTCTTCCGAATTGTCAAAAAGAAATATTTGTTGATGTAGGGGCTTATACAGGTGATACCATTAAAGATTTTATCGATACATATGGCCCAAATAGTTATCAAAAAATTTATGCTTTTGAAATGACAGAAGAAAATATGAATACCTTAAAAGAAAATGTTAAGGATATTTCAAGAATTATTTATAAACAAAAAGGTGTACTAGATAAAAATGGCAAAGGAACAATCGCGCCTAATGAAGTAAGCTCCTCATCAAACAGATTAATGCCAGGTTTAGAGGAAGACTTAGAAATCACAACTCTAGATGAAGAAATAAAAGAAAAAGTTACATTAATAAAAATGGATATAGAGGGATCTGAGGCCAAAGCAATTATAGGATCAACTAAGCATATTGAAGAAGAAACTCCCAATTTAATATTATCTATTTATCATGGGTTTGACGACTTTTTAAAAATCTGGGATAGCATACGTAAAATAAACACCAAATATAAATATTATCTTCGTTATTATGGAGGTCCAATTTTTCCAACAGAAATCGTTCTATATGCTATAAATGAATAATTTTTGGAAATAAGTTCAAAATAAAAAAGTCTAAAAAATATAAAAAAATTAGCACTTAGGCTTGACAAGTGCTAAAAAAAGAGTATAATGATAATTGTGAAAGGAATGATGAAGATGAAATTAGTACCTAGAGATTATTATTTAGACGATTTGTTTAATCACTTTTTTGAAGGAGATGAAAATAAAATGAGATGTGATATCTACGAAAAAGATCAAAAATATCATATTGAAATGGATATTCCAGGATTCAAGAAAGATGAAATAAAAATAGAATGCAATCAAGGAAACTTGACAATTACAGCTGAAAAAAGCGAAAAAGACGAAGAAAAAGAAAATAAAAAATATATTCGTCGTGAAAGAGTATATGGCAAATATCAAAGAAGCTTTTACTTAGGCGATATTGATGAAGAAAATATTGAAGCTTCATTTGAACATGGTACTCTTACTGTAGTAATACCTAAAAAAGAAGAAAAAGATACTAGAAAATATATTGAAGTAAAGTAGAAAGAGTGAATCTTTCTTCTTTTTTTTGTGAACTCATGCTATAATAAGACATATTGGGGGAAGGAATATGTATATATCAAAAAGTCGAATTTATTTACAGCCAGCAGAAGATATCACGGATAATAGTATTAAAAATTACAGTAAAAGAATAGAACTAGAAACTAAAGTAGATGGAAAGTCTTTGTTTGTAAACGAAGATATATCTGTAATTTTTCGTGACAAAGAAAAAGAAGTAAAAAATATTTATAGTCAAAATGAAACGCGTTTTTCATTTGATTATGATTATCAAAAGTTATTTAAATTACTTCAAATAAAAAAAGTACTTTACTGGCAAAAACTAGAAAACATGCGTAACTTATATTTGGCTTACCGTATATATGCTCCTGAAAAACATTTTACAGAAGTACAAATAAATGAAAACGACTACTTAGAAGATTATCTGCAAAATGAAAATTATACATTAGTAAATATAGAAAAAAGATATACAGGTTATCTATGTGTATTTATGAACAAGGCATACGTAGTAGTGCCCATGAATAATTCATTTGGAGCTACATTAACTAAAAATGATCTAAAATTAATTAAAGAATTAGAAAGGAAATAAAAGATGGCATTTATTAAAACTCCCGTTAAAGGAACAAGAGATTTTTTACCTAAAGATATGGCTTTAAGAGAATATGTATTAAAGATAATGAAAGAAACTTATCAAAATTTCGGCTTTGAAATAATGGCTACACCTTGTATAGAACATATTGAAAATTTAACGAATAAACAAGGTGGCGAAAATGAAAAGTTAATTTTTAAAATTTTAAAACGCGGCGAAAAATTAGATCTGGAAAATGTAAAAGAACAAAATGATCTTGTAGATTCAGGTTTAAGATATGACTTAACCGTACCCTTATCTAGATTTTATGCAAACAACATGAATGAATTAAACAGTCCTTTTAGAGCTTTTCAAACAGGTTTTGTCTGGCGTGCCGATCGACCTCAAAAGGGCAGATTTCGTGAGTTTATGCAATGTGATCTAGATATATTAGGTGAAAAAACAAACCTAGCAGAAATAGAATTAATTACTTCTGTAGTTACCTTTTTAAAAAAATTAGATTTTGAAGGTTTTAAAATAAAAATTAATGATCGTCGTATTTTACTTAAAATGTTAGAATATGCGCATCTTCCACTTGAAAAAGCGGATCAAATTTTAATTTCATTAGATAAATTAGATAAAATTGGCTTTGAAGGAGTAAGAGAAGAACTACTTTCCAATGGTTATGAAGAAGAAAACATTGATGCTTATTTAAAGTTATTTAAACAAGATGCTTCAAATATCAAAACTTTCTGTGAAACACTTAAAATGGAACAAGAAGTTGTGGATAACTTAGAAGAAATCATGCGTATTACTTCACAAAACGTCGAAGCTAACTTAGTTTTTGATCCAACTTTAGTAAGAGGAATGAGTTATTATACTGGCCCAATTTTTGAAATCGGTGTTGAAGAATTAAATTCTTCCATCGGTGGTGGTGGCAGATACGACAAGATGATTGAAAAATATGCCGGAATTTCGGTGCCAGCTGCAGGTTTTTCTATTGGTTTTGAACGTCTCATTCTTATATTAAATGAAAGAGGTTTTCAAATACCTGAAGCAAAAGAAAAAATTGCTTATATTTTAAAAGAAAAAGAAGATAAAATTTTTGCTCAAATTAAAAAAGAACGTGAAGCAGGAAAAATTGTAAAAATTGCTTATCGAAACAAAAATTTTAAATTTCAAAAAGAAAAGTTAGAAGCTGATGGCTATAAAGTAATTGAATGGTAAAAAATACCATTCTTTTTTTAAACAAAAAAGACAAAATAATTCTAGGTGAAGTGCTATGAAGAAGTACGTTTTTATGTTAGGAATTATTATGATGTCTTTATTAGTTTTATCGATTAAACCCAGTTATGGTATGGAAGTAATTAATACCAAGGAAGTAAATGTATACAGTACGGATTTTTTAAATTATGTTAAAGAAAATAATCTTCACAATATAAAAAGAATCTGCGTAGAAGAGTACTGCGATACCTTAAGAGGGTCTAGTATTTCGAAATCATTTGAAAGATTTATGAAAAACTATAAGGAATATTTAATTGACAAGGTAGGCGAAGAACAAGCCATTGCATCTTACGTCAAAGGTTTTGTCATTACAAAAATAGAGACATTAGAGTAAGTCTCCTTGATAAATGTCTCTTTTTTTCATTTCTTTATCAATATCGTTTAAAACACAAAATTTTTGAATAAGCCACTCTGGGGCGACTAAATCTTCTTTTTTAGGATCACCAGTGATACGGTGAATGACTACTTTTTGATCTAAAAATTCAAGCTGTTTACAAACAATATCGATATATTCTTCTTTACTTAGAACATGAAAAGGTTTTTGTTTGTAATAAGTCTCTAAAGGAGTATCTTTTAAAATATGTAACATGTGAATCTTAATTCCATCAATACCTAAAGAATTTAAATATTTAACGGTTTCAACCATATCTTCTTTTGTCTCGCCAGGCAGTCCATTAATAATGTGAACAACGACATTTAAGCCTCTTTCTTTCAACTTCAAAACACATTCTTTAAAATTTTCTAAAGTATGCCCGCGATTAATAAACTTCAAAGTTTTTTCATGAATAGATTGTAAGCCAAGTTCGATCGTCAAAAAAGTTCGATGAGATAACTCCTCTAAATAGTCCATAACTTCATCACTAATCGCATCACTTCTGGTAGCAATCGAAAGACCAACAACATTTTCTATTTTCAAAACGCTTTCATACATTTCTTTTAAAACGGATAAAGGAGCATATGTATTTGTTCCAGCTTGAAAATAGGCAATAGTAAGACTTCCTGGCCACTTTTTCTCCATCATATTTTTAATATTTTGAAATTGAGTTATTAAATCATCATGGGGGTTACCAGCAAAATCTCCACTTTGGTGAGAACAAAATATACAGCCACCAGTTTTGTAATTTGGACAAGATAATCCAGCATTCAAACTTACTTTAAAAACTTTCTTACCAAATTTTTGCTTATAAAAATAATTAAGTGTATGATATCTTTTATTATCAAGTGTATATAAAAAGGCCATTTTTTCATCTCCTACTAGAAAAACATTCAATCCTATTATATAATAAACAAAGAAAGTAGAGAAGTGGTTATGACAAAAGAAGAGTTACAAAATGAAATAAACCGATATGCCAAACAAGTCGTTTTGCAAATTTTAAGAGATTATCAGGATAGTTTAGGACTTGAAAATGACTTACGATTACGAAATTTATTGACTAAAGATTTTGTCGTATTAAATGAAACAAGTTCACCAAATAACGATGATTTAGTTCACATTTATTTAGATAAAGAGGATTTACAAGGATTAGATTTTAAAGAAATGGAATATATTATCAAAAAAGATATATTAGTAAGAGAAATATTTAGGTATATTATTACCCCAAAAAAGGAAGAAGATAAAAGCGAAATCGGTATTTCTTTTGCTGAAGATATAACAGAAGGGTTAGTAGAAAAATATGCCGAAGATTTCTCGTTAAGACACAGTTTAGGTAAACCAAAAGTAAAAAATGAAAAAGCCAAAGCTCTTGCCACAAAATTATTAAAAGGAATTCCAAAAGAAATTTCTAAAGACGCTTTGGTTTTTCAGTATCAATATCCTTTTGTGCTTAAATATTATAAAATAGGTACGGGAAAAGACCTATTAGAAGAATATCGTAACCAAAATGGCTTGGAAGGCGAGATTGTTCCACCACAACCAGAAAAAGAAATTATTTATAATGAAGAACAAATACTCAAAAGAGGTTTTTTAGAATCAACGGCCATCATTGTTCTTTGCCTAGCTTTAGGGGCTTTTTTAGCTTATATTTTAGTGCGTTAACCAATTGCCTTTTTTTTGCTTTAAAGGTATAATAATAAAAGATAGATTGGGGTATATTTATGTATAATCAAATGGATGCACATTTCAAAATAGATTACCAAAATGCGAAAAGCAAAAAAGAAGCAATCTTCGTCGGTCAAAAATACCGCATTACTGTTTTGTCCGAAAGATTAGTGCGCCTAGAATACAATAAAGACGGCATCTTTTTTGATGATTTAACAGAACAAGTAATGAACAGAAATTTTCCGGTACCTGAATTTAAAGTGGTAGAAGATGCAAGATACTTAGAAATTACGACCAAATATTTTATGTTAAAATATCAAAAAGAGAAACCTTTTGAATCTTTAAATATTGAAATTATGCTTTTAAATACCGATAAATCATGGCATATAAAAAATAAAGAAGTTCGCAATTTCAAAACATCAGGTTTAGGTATCGAGTTATCAAAACCAGATTATCAAAAAGGCCTTTATTCAGTTGATGGTTTTGTTTCTTTAGATGATAGCCAAAGTATGATCGTTGGTGAAGATGGCTTTTTAACCCCTAATACAATCCCAAGAACAGACTTATATGTTTTTATGTATCGTAGAGATTTTGGCCTTTGTTTAAAAGATTATTTTTTCTTAACAGGCTATCCACCTTTAATTCCAAGATACGCACTAGGTATTTGGTGGAATAAAAATGAAATATATAACTTTAATGATATTGTCTCATTAGTAACAAACTTTAATCGTTACCATATTCCAGTATCTATTATTTTACTAGGTGAATTTTGGCATCTAAAAGACGCTAAAGATTTAGAAAAATATAAAACCGGTTATACATTTAATCGTAATTTATTTTCCGATCCAGCTTACTTAAGTAAATATTTGCATGAAAGAGGAATTCGTTTAGGACTTACAATAGATCCTAAAGAAGGAATCATGCCCCATGAAGATCATTACGAAGAAATTGCTAGAAATTTAGGCTTAAGTGATAAAAGTACCATTCCTTTTAATGTTTTTGATAAATCTATTGTCATGAACTATTTTCATAGTTTGATAAAACCATTAGAAGATAAAGGAGTAGATTTTTTCTTTATTGATTATAGTAATCAAAAAGACTTATCCACATTAAGAGCTCTTACTAGATATCATTTTGAAGATTTTAAAAAGACTCCTGAAAAAAGAGGTTTGGTATTAGCTAAAAATGGTTTAGTAGCCGCGCATAAATATCCTGTTATGTACAGTGGTAAAACCCTTGTATCTTGGGAAACTCTAAACGTTTTACCATACTTTAATTCAATGGGATCAAATAAAGGACTATCTTGGTGGAGCCATGATATCGGTGGCTATGAGTTTGGTATGGAAGAAGCTCTTTTGTATATTCGGTATATCGAATTAGCTTGTTTTAGTCCAATTTTTAGACTTTCATCAAAACGTGGCAAATATTATAAAAGAGAGCCATGGAAATGGGATGTAAAAACCCAAAATATTGTAGCAACTTATTGTGAACTCCGTCATCGCCTAATTCCATATCTTTACACAGAAGGCTATAAATATCATCAGACAGGTCTTCCACTTATAGAGCCTCTTTACTATACAAATCCAGCAATTTATGACGAACCAGAATATAAAAATGAATACTATTTTGGTACGGAATTACTTGTCTCACCAATTACAACAAAAAAAGATTTAGTTATGAACAGAACCGTAGCAAGAATTTATTTGCCGGCTGGAATATGGTATGACTTTAAAACGGGAAAAAAATTCCCTGGGGATAAACACTATGTCACTTTCTTTAAAGATGAAGACTATCCAGTATTTGCCAAGGCAGGATCCATTATTCCTTTGGCCAATTTAGAAGAAAATAGAAATATTACCAATGCTCCTAAAAGTATGGAAATTCACATATTTCCAGGAAAAAGTAATATCTATACTTTGTATGAAGATGACGGGATAACTAGTTTGCATCAACAAGGATACTATATAAAAACCGCGATAGATTATAACTATCTTCAAAATAATTTTACGGTAATTATTCGTCCTTTAGAAGGAAAAAGTGGCATTATCCCAGACTATCGTGATTATAAAATTCGCTTTAGAAATACTAGAAAAGCCGATGAAGTTATCGTTTATTTAGATAAAAATGTTTATAGTAGTACCAGTTATGTCGAAGATGCCGACTTTATAGTTGAAGTAAAAAATGTCAAAACAACAAGTCAATTATCTATTAATTGTAAAGGAAAAGATATTGAAATAGATGCTGTACGTTTAATTAATGAAGATATAGATTCCATCATAAGTGATTTACAAGTAAAAACAGCCTTAAAAGAAATGATTAGTGATATCGTCTTTAGTGATATGGAAATCAAGAAAAAAAGAATTGCAATTCGTAAATTAAAAAATAAAGGTTTAGATGGCAAATTTGTAAAAATGTTCATGCGTTTATTAGAATATGTTTCAGAAATTTGACAATAGATATAAAAAAATGTATAATAAACCCCATTAAATGGGGGTTTTTTTATGACACGTGAGAAGTTTGAAGAATATATTGCCAAAATTAGTAGTTGTGTAAATATTTATGAATCACAAACGATTAAAGATGCTGGGATTACTTTATGGCTTTCCGGTAACAAAAAAGTAATTACGTATTCCATTAATTCGCGACATATCGCGCATTTACTAGGAATAAATACGGAAGTCATTCGTGAAAAATGTATTTTATCAAAAGATTACTCATCTTATGATCTAGTAAAATATCTAATCGGTCATCCTTATCAAGTTTATAATAAATGTTTTTTAGAAGAAAAGATCTACAATCCATTTTCTGATTTTATTGATGAAAAATTATCAGCTTTTTGTAAAAATATTTTTCCTAATTTTCGGGAAATAGAAGCAGTAATTGAATTTGATAAAGAAAAAACATATCAAAGTGAATTTTCTAATAATTTAATGGATATTGATTATTTTATTGTTAAAAAACGCGAAGAAAACTTATATATATTAGGATTAAAAAAAGAAAATTATTTGAATCAATATTATCCACTTACTTCATTAGAAATTACTGATAAAACAATAGATTTTATTAAAAAATATTTTTGGAAACAAAACTGGTATTATGTAAATGGTCTATCTGTAAACAATGGTTATGAAACCCTAGAAGAATATCATTTGCTTTATAAAGAACGAGAAGAAAAAATTAAAACTTTACAACAATATCGAAAAGAATTTGCCAGTTCTGTATGTGTAGATGATGAAGCAAGTTTTATTCTATCGGCATTAGAAAAGGCGTTAAAACAGCAACAAGAATATAAAGCATATATAGAATGGTTAT
>CALVMI010000093.1 GCA_944345045.1 uncultured Bacilli bacterium
CCATCTTCTTTTACTCTGATTTCAGCAAATTGTTCTCTTAAATGACCAATTTCATGTTCAATTTCTTCTTTAGAAACAGATACTTTTTCTTTTTTTACTTTTAAGTTTTTATATTCACCTAACTTGACTTCTGGTTTACCAGTAAGAGTAATTTCAAATGTTACAGAATCTTTATCAATTGCTGTAATATCAATTTTAGGTTCAATAACTGGCTCAATTTTTCCTTTATCTAAAGCTTTTTGATATGCATCATTTAAACAAGCATCAACCGCATCCATATATAAAGATTCAATTCCAAATTTTTCTAAATAAATATTTTTTGGAACAGCCCCTTTTCTAAAGCCGTCAACTTTAACATCTTTTGCATGTTTTTTAAAGGCTTTATCTAAAGCTTTTTGCCATTCTTCTCCTTCAACTTTAATTGTTATTTTTTCTACATTTTTTGCCATCTAAATAGCTCCTTTCACTAACGTATATTATAACGTGTTCTAAAAAGAAATGCAATCTACTTTTTATTCTTCTACTTTTTTTGCCATTTCATCATAAATTTTATATAAATATTGCACACGATTTTCTAAGAAAAAATAATGATAAATATAACAAATCAGGAAAATAAGTAAAATAGCGAATATAGGTAAAAAGATATAGGAAACCATTCCTAAGGCTAAAAAGATTAAAGCAAAAAGCGCGAAAAAGAGCGTGACTAAGAGATGTATTAATCTTTCATGTTGAAAAAAAGATATTTTTATTCTAAATTCTTCTAAATCTTTTTCACTTATTTTCGTTTTCTGTTTCTTCTCCATCTCTTTCACATAATTTTCCAGATATTTTCTCATTATGATCTTTCCTTTCTTTCTTTATTCGACTACATATAAATGATAAAACTAAACTACATAGTATAAATATCCATAAACTTTTACTAATTTCATTAATCATATAATTAATAAAGGTATCTGCAACTTGAATATTGCTCATTAGAAAATCTTTAACAATCGTTCCTAAAATAATTTCTACCAAAATAAATAGTAAAGCATATAAGAAAAAATAGACTTTAAAATATGTGCTTCTCTTTCCTTTATTAATAAGCCACAGGATAAGTAACAGAAAGAATAAAATACCTAACATAAGCAATAGAAACGAAGTGCTTGTGATTATTTTTATTCCCTCAAAAAAGCTTGTGAGAGAGATATTTCCTATCCTTGTAGAGTCAAGAGAAACATCTTTTAAAATTTCACTGGCTGTAGGAAAGAAGTAAGCGACATCATCGGCATATTCCTTGGTATAATCTAATATTTTTGCTTTTTCTTCTTCGCTTAGATCTAGGCCAGCACTTTTTAAAGCTTCTTCAATAACGGGTATATTTTCAGTAACTAAATTTTCAACATCTTGGCTTGTGATAACCTCTTCTTCTTTTTGATACACAAGGTAATTTACCGCGCTTGCTAAATACTTACCGACAAATTCTTTTGTTGAATCACTATTTAAAACTTTTTCTAATGTATCTTCTGGAACATTGATCGCTAAAAAGTATTCTTCTACTTTTTCTAAAAATTCGGCACGTGCTCCGGTAGTAGCATCTAAAACAAATGATAAATCTGAACCTTTAATATATGAGACAATACTTTCTTCTTGTAAATTCCATCTAAGAAGCGCAAAAAAAGTTAAAAAAATAGCTAATATCAGACTACATAGGACGAGAAAAACAGAACTGATTTTTCGAAACATAAACAACCTCTTTCTTTAAAATGATTATAGCACAATTTGTCAAGTAAAGAAAATCTTATATCTATTCTTATAAAACCAATTTATAATAGGTATAAGGAAGTGACGTTCTTTGAACAAGAAAAAAAGATGACTAAATGGATTTATTTAAGTATCCTTTTAGTTTTAGCTTTGCTACTTTTTGGCACGAATTACTATTGGTATCGTGCTTTAAAAAGAGAGGAAGAAACACTTAGAAATGCTTTGATTCCTACTCTTTCTAATGATTATTTTACAAATCAACTGGCTTTAACTAATCAGGCAAAAATCAAAGAAGATTATGATTATATAGATTGGCAACAATATGAAATTTATAATGATCCGTGGTATCAGGAAACTATTGCTTCTCTTTATCAAATGGATCCAATAGATGTACCTTTAATAAATCAAAATCCGATATATCCAAATGGCTGTGAAGCAGCCGCGGCAACAATGCTTTTAAATTATTTTGGAATTGATATTACTTTAGAAGATTTTATTAATCAATATTTACCGCTTAGTGAAGTTTATGAAAAAGATGGTGTAAGGTATGGACCAAATCCAGCCGTATCTTATGCCGGTAACCCGGCCGATAGGAATCGAGGTTGGGGAGCATTTGAACCAGTCATAGTAAATGCCATTACGGCTATTTTAAAAGAACAAAAAAAGAATAATCCAAGATTAGAATATAATCTTTATGAAAACGATGAGAAATATTCTCTTAAAATGGCTTCACATCAATTAAACGGAACATTTACTCCTTTCTTAATTTGGACAACTATTGATTATACGGAAGCGAAAGATGTCTATGAATGGTTTAGTTATGATAAAAAAAGCACCTATACTTATCCTAAAAACAGTCATGTAGTAGTTGTAACTGTTGTCGATGAAAATTATTACTACATTAATGATCCTTTAAAAAGTGAAAAAAATATTCCAGTTAAAAAAGATTTGTTAGAAACAAGTTTTGATTCTTTAGGAAGACAGATGATTATGATTGAAGCTTATGAAATTCCTCTAGATATTTATACTGAATATTATGAATATTAAAATCCTGATTTATATTTTCAAATCAGGATTTTCATCTAGAAGCTGATAAGCACGAACAATATTTTCATCATAATCAATAATTTTACCACTTGGTAAATAAATCATTTTTTCAATATTTAAATGACTTACAAAATCAGGATTGTGTGACACAACAAGCATCGTACCCGGATACTCTAAAAAAGTTTTAGCAACAATTTCTTCTGTATCAGGATCTAGGTGATTGGTTGGTTCATCAAGTAAAAGGAAATTGGCTTCTTGTAAAGCTAGTTTAGCTAATGCAACACGACTTCTTTCACCCGGTGATAAAATAGCTACTTTTTTATAAATGTCATCACCAAAAAATAAAAATCTTCCTAAAACTCCTCTTAAAAAAGAAATGTCTTTCGTGATATCAGAAAATTGTTCAATAATGGTTTTATTTTCATCTAACAGTTCATGTTCTTGGGCATAATAAGCGACACTTACATCTTTTCCAAATGTAATTGTACCTGAAAAAGGTGTTAAATAGCCCATTAAAAGTTTTAGAAATGTACTTTTACCAACACCATTTTCGCCTAAAACTAAATATCTTTGACCACGCATCATTTCCAAAGAAAAATCTTCAAACAAGATATTATCTTTTTGATAACCAAATGTCAGATGTTCTACTTTTAAGGGATAATAATCTCCCTTAGTTTTAATTTTCATTTGAAATTTAGCTTCTTTATATTTTTTTTCTAAAACGACTTTTTCTTCTTCTAAACGCGCTAGTTTCTTTTGTCTATCTTTAGCAATTCTTGCTTTTTTCTCATTTCCTCTTATATATTTTGCAATAATCTTTTTTAATTTTTCTTCTTCTTTTTCTTGTTTTACTAAAAGCCTTTCGTTAGCTAAACGTTTTTCTTGTTTTCTTTTTTGAAATACTTCATAACTTCCAGAAAAAAGTTCCATTTTATGAGTCATTTTATCTAAAAATAATGTTTTGTTTGTTACTTCATTTAGAAAAGGAAGATCATGACTAATAATTAAGATCAGACCATGATATTTTTTTAAAAAATTCATAACAAATTCTTTACTTTCATTATCTAAATGATTGGTTGGCTCATCAAGCAAAATAATTTCAGGCTTACTGTACAATAAACGAGCAAAGGCAACTTTACTTTTCTCGCCACCAGAAAGATTTGATAGTTCCTTATCCATCAAATCAAATAAATTCATTCCCATTAAAATATCTAGCATTTCTTCTTCGGCATGATAAGGATTATAATAATCTAATCTTTCTTGAATTTTCGAAGCTTCTTTTAAAAGTTTTTTACTTGTTTGTTCATCTTTAGAAGCACTTTCTTCATATATTTTTGAAAGTTTGCTTTCAAGTTCTTTTATGGGTCTACCTGTACTGACATAATCGAAAACAGAAATATTCATATTAGATATTTCATCTTTTAATACTTGAGGCAAATAAGCTAATCTTAAATGATTCGGAATAAAAATACGTCCATAATCTGGTTCTAAATCACCAAGAAGCAAATGAAAAAAAGTACTTTTACCCGCGCCATTGACACCTACAATGCCAATATGATCAGATGAACTTATATGTATGGTTACATCATCAAAAACAGTTTGTAGTCCAAAAGAAAAGCTCAAATTTTCTATATCCATAGTATCACATCCAAGTAAAC
>CALVMI010000094.1 GCA_944345045.1 uncultured Bacilli bacterium
CTTTATTTATAAGACTTTTTTCTATATTTTTCTAATCCCCTCTTTTTTATGGGATTTTTCTTATAGAAAATTGTCTTTTTTATCTATCAAAAAATGACATTACTCGATATAATGTTTTTAGACATAAACAATAACAGAATCGAGGTAATGTCATGTCTAAAATTATATCAGTTATTATTACTTTTTTAAATAGAATTAATAAATTTATTTGGAAAATTATCTTTTTTCTTTCCAATTTTATTAAACCTGATGAAATTAAGCATCTTGATGATAAGCCAGAGGACGTTAAATATCGTTTGTTTCATGTCGATGAACCAGCAATTATTGAACCTTTTATTAAAATAGAACATAAGGATTATAAACAACTTATCAAAGATAATAACATCAAACCTATTAAACGTCGTAATGGCAAAGATATCGCTATTGATGTTCACTGTCCTTGCTGTGGTGCTCCTAAAGATTATCTTTACGATAATACTGGTAAGCAAAATCAGTTTGAATGCAAAGTTTGTTCTTTTATTTTTTCTACTAATCCCAATAAAGAAAAAGATGTTATCTTAAAATGCCCTCACTGCAAACATCAACTGGACTCATATCATCATCGCGAAGACTTTGATGTTTACCGTTGTAGAAACGACAAATGCCCTTATTATCTTAAAAACAAATCTTCTTTAAATGCTCATGACCTTAAGCTTTATAAAGAACATCCAGAAAAGATTAAACTTCGTTACATCTATCGTAAATTTAATATTGACTTTCCTACTTTACAAAAAGATTATCGTAAGTTTGTTCAGTCTCCTATTGATTTATCGAAAGCTTATTCCTCTCAATATATCATTGGCCTTTGTCTTACTTATCATGTGAATTATGGGCTCTCTTATCGTCAAACAGCTTCTATTTTACAAGATGTTCATGAAGTTTCTATTTCTTATAAAACAGTTGAAAATTATTGTAAAGCCGCTTCTTCTATTGTTCATCCTTTATTAGAGTTCTATCCTTATGAACTTTCTGATACCATTGCTGCTGATGAAACCTACATTAAAGTTCTTGGTAAGACAAATTATGTTTTCTTCTGGTTTGATGCCATCAAGAAGATTGTTACTTCTTATAGAGTTTACGATAAACGTGATTCTTTATCCTCTATTAAAGCTGCTTTTTCTACTTTAATTAAATATGATAAACTACCAGATTCTCTTAAAGTTATTTCTGACGGCAATCCCATTTATAATGTTGCTGTAGAGTATTGGTCTCAATATGGCTTTCCCTTTAAACTTTATCAGGTTATTGGACTTACAAATCAAGATGATACTTCTAAAGAATATAGAAGTCAAAAGCAAATCATTGAACGTTTTAATCGCACCTTAAAGTATTACTATCGTCCTAAAGGTGGTTTTACTTCTCTTGATAATGCCAACTCTTACATGGTCTTATTTGCTACTTACAATAACTTTTTAAGACCTAACAAAGCTCTTGAATGGAAGACTCCTGTACAACTTGATGAACTAAACGGCATTTCCAACATGCCTAATAAATGGATTGAACTATTAAATCTTGGTTATGCCTATTCTGATCTTTATGTTAAGTAATTTTTTTTAAAAAATATCTATCTTAACTTATTTTCATCATGTCTTTTTTTATTCATTCTATTTTCAAAGATCATTTTTCCTATCTTTTTTTGATAGTTTTATATCAAGATTTCCACCTAAATATCTGCTTATTTTAGTGTATCTTGTTTTCCATAAAACTTTTCACACTATCCCTATTTTTATTATTCAAAACATAGAAACCTATGCTGTATAGTCGACTAAACATATAAAATACTTGGTTTTTATTATAAATTTATCTCACTAAAATGTCAACGAAAAGCACACATTTTCCCCGAAAAAGTGGCTACTAGCCTATGTATAAATAATACTTTTTAACGGACAATATTTGTAGGCTGGTGGTACATATGAAAGAAACGTCTTTTCTTCATGATGATGAATATTATTACCAAATCATTCGTCAAAATATAAAAAAGATACGTTTGCAAAAAAAATTAACTCAGCAAGATTTAGCAGATATGATAGGCATGTCTCGAGAATATATTTGTGATATTGAAAATGAAAAACGAAAGAAACATGTTACTATCGCTGTCTTAGGAAGAATTGCAGATGCTTTGAATATAGATATACGAGATTTCTTCAAAACATCTGCTCAATAATAGTGTAATTATTGCACTATTTTTTCTTTTCTTGAGTATCATTTATAGTTACCATCAGTTTTCCTTTTGAGTTTTTTATAACAATAGAAGCCTCTGGATGATCTGTTGAGCTAATCATAACTATCCCATTCAAATCAAGAGAAATTTGTCTTTCTGTTGGTTTTTTTATATCTGCCATTTTAATCACCTTGTCTCTATTCTAGTATGTTCCATTTTCCTTTTTATAATCGTGACATATCATGTCATCGTTATATCATCTTTATCTTTTTTCTTAAACCATAAAAAAATTACCATAGTTTCCTATGATAATTCTATCATGATAACCCCCCCCCCATGTCAATTTACGTTTTGTTGACGCTAAGTTGTAAATTCTGCAGTGGTAAACTAAATGTAGACAATGAGAGGATTATGTAGACAGTGTGTTTTATGAAGCATATAATTAAAAATATTAAATTATAATCTTAATGCTTTCTTTCTTTAATAGTTTTCAATATAACAAGAACACTATAACCGTTTCAAAATATTTACTTTCTAACACATTAAACTTTTCATATTGCTCATAAAGCTAAAATATTTTTGCCGTCGTTTACTACGCCAAAAGAAATTATTCCTTTAATTCCTTTGTACTTTAGGTTGACTTTTATAACATAAACATTTGGATTTGTAATGTACGGAGTTAAATCAGTTAGAAATGATCCATTATATATTGTAGTATACTCTTCATATGGTCTAGTAATCATACTATTTTCACCTATATAATATGAACGAGACAAATGATCGTTACCTAACGAATATGTATATTTCTCATCATAATCATATTGTAAAATTTGCATACTGGTATAAGATGTGTCGTGATTTTCATATTTAGAATCAGTTTTTTTATTACAAGAAATCGGAATTTTTTGATCATTGCCCGAGAGAAAGCAGGTATATGATTTTATACTTAATAAATAGGATTCTCCATTAATAACATTGTTTTTTTCCAGTTCTTTAGAAAAAAAAGTTCCTGAATTTCCGTTTTGTATTACAAATATAATTGGTATAATCGTAGTATTATAAATTTTTTCATTCACGCTTAATTCACGATCATTTATTTGAACTTCATAAAGCCGCAACTTTCTTTTAGCAACAAACATGTGACTAAATGGACCATAAAGAATTAAAAACCAAAAAAGCGTGATAAAAATCAAAAGCCAAAAAATTCTTTTTTTTCTTTGTTTTTTTATATATTCTACTGTTTCAACTGAAGAAACAAGATAATCATTCAAAGCTTCTTTTTGCTCTTCTTCAGTTCCCTTATCATCAAACCTCATATTCATAAACACCTTTTCCTTCTCATATTTATCATAGCATACTTAAGTATATTTTTATTATAAAACTTTAAAATTTATCTTGCCTTGAGTAATTATTTACTTTTTGAACAATTAATTTTCTTTTTTATCATGACATTTCATACCGTGTTCATGCATAAAATAATATGACAAAATATGACTAGGTGGTAAAATATGATAAAGGAATGCAGAATCAAAAAAGGATACACTCAAGAGCAATTGGCTGAAATTTTAAATATGTCTACAAGACAAATTCAACGAATTGAAAAAAACGAAGAAAATACAACAATTAAAACCCTAAAAAGATTACGTAAAATACTAGAAATACCAGATCAAGTTATGGTTCAAGTCTTCTATTCTAAAGAAGAATTAGAACATGAAAAAACTTCTATTTTATTATAGAGGTTTTATTTTTTTAAGAAATTCTTTACTTTGAAAGTAAATTCCTGTGTATCTAGAATAATAAGTTGAAAGAAAAAGTTCTATTTCCTTTTTAATTTCTTCTTTAATATTTAATTTTGTTATTTTAGCAATATCTATATACTGAAAAAGTCGCAGTAACTTAATAGTTTCTGGATGATATCTTTTTTCATTGCGATAGCATTTTTTACACAAAAGTCCACCCTGATCTGCATCTATCGTGACAATTTCTTTTTGGCTTCCACAATTAATACAAGCATCTAAGGACAAACCTACTCCTAACATAGGTAAGCATTTCACTTCTAAAATACTAGATAATACGGCTGGATCAAATCCTTCATTAGTTTTCAAAATAACAGCTTGTAAAAGTCCAAATAAATATGGACTGTGACTTTCCTTATAAACTTGACTTACAAAATCAGCAAAATAATTCACGTAACTTAAAAGCGTTAAATCTTCATGAATTTTAAACAAAGGATCAATAATATCTACATCTTTTAAAATAGAGATTTTATCCTCTTTATAATACAAATAAAAATAGCCATAAGTATATGGAAGCGTTAAAGCTCTTAAAGGACTTTTTAAAGATTTCACGCCCTTCCCCATTACACTTATTAAGCCATGTTCTTTTGTGAAAATTTTAAGGATAAGTGACGTCTCACGATAATCTACACTACTAACAATAAAACCCGTCACTTTCTCCAACATATTATTCCACTTCTTTTCCCTTATATTTTAAATAATACTCAATCTTTCCTGTTTCTTTAAATTTTTTCCAAGCTTCTTTCTTATCCATATCTTTCACTCTCTTTCTATTTTTATCATGGGAGAGTTTAAAAGATTTTATTCATTTTATTTTAAATTTAATTCATCAAAGCCTAATTCTTTTAAGAAACTTGTTTTTTCACGCCAATTTTTAAGCGTTCTTACATATAATTCTAAATATACTTTTTTATCTAGCATATCCTCTAACTCTTTACGAGCTTCCGTACCAACTTGTTTTAAACGTTCCCCACCACGACCAATAACAATTTTTTTGATGGATTCACGATCGACAATAATATCAACATTTATATAAACAATGTTTTCTTTTTCTTCAAATTTGGTAGTATAACAAGTTAGACTATGCGGAACTTCTTCAACTGTTTTACGAAGAAGTTTTTCTCTAACTAACTCACTAGCCATAAAAGACATTGAGTTTGTTGTAATCATATCTGGTTCAAAATATCTGACGTTATCTGTTAGATATTTTTTTATAACTTCGATTAGATGATCGATGTTATCTTTTTTTAATGCACTTATTGGGACAATTTCCGCGAAAGGAAAAATGTCTTTATAAGATGCGATAGCGCAGAAAATTTCTTCTTCCGTCATTTCATCTATTTTATTTAAAAGAAGAAAAACGGGACTCTTTGTTTTTCTTAAGGATTCAAGAATCATCTTATCACCATTTCCGATACCACTTTTGGCATCAACAACAAATAAAATAACATCGACGTCCTTCATTACTGAATAACTTTCTTTATTTAAAATTTTTCCTAATTTTCCCTTTGGTTTATGAATACCTGGAGTATCTAGGAAGACAATTTGAGTATCCTCTTCATTATAAATTCCTTGAATAATATTTCTTGTTGTTTGGGCTTTATTTGAGGTAATCGCGATTTTATAATCTAAAATGCTATTTAAAAGCGTACTTTTACCAACGTTGGGTCGGCCAACAATACTTACAAAACCACTACGCATAACATCACTCCTTAAAAAATATAACTAGCAAATATATATAGTACGACAATAATTGCTAAAACAGCAATAACAAATGAAGCTGCTGAACCACAATCTTTAGCTTTTTTAGCTAATGGGTGGAATTCTTTTGTTACCATATCGACTGTGTGTTCAATCGCTGTATTAATAAGTTCCATCGAAAGCAAAAATACGGCTAGCATACTTATTGTAATAATATCTTCGGCTGATACTTGTAAAATGACACATAATATAATTACAAAAGCACAAGCCAGTAAATACAAATGTAAGCTTCTTTCTGTTTTAATGGAAGTAAATAATCCAGTTAGGGAATACTTACAACTTTTATAAAAATGAATAAAGACATTATCTTTATCGCGAAATTCCTTCTTCATCTAAAATCTCCTTTTGAAGATCAAACATCTTCTTTTCTTCTTCTTTTATTTGATGATCATATCCTAGTAAATGAAGTAAGCCATGAACGACTAAAAAAGAAAGTTCTCTTTTTTCACTATGACCATATTCTAGAGCTTGTTCTTTCATTTTTGGAATACAGACATAGATGTCTCCCAACATACGTGTTGCAAGAGAAAATTCATCTTTTGCATCTTCAAGAGCAAAGCTAATCACATCCGTTACACGATCTATAGCGCGATATTGTTTATTAAGAGTTTGAATTTCCTCATTACCAACAAAAATAATTGAGAAGCAAGAATTAAGAGCATTCTCATGTTCTAATGTTCTTTTTATGACAGAATCTAAATAAGAAAAATCTTCTTCATAACCAAAAATATTATTAATTTGATAATTCATAAAACCCCACCTTTAAAACAAATTAATACCCAGAATTTGTAAATAATAATACAACAAAGCTAAACATAATAAAATACACAATAAATTGTAAAATAAATCACTTTTAAAAATACCAGGCAAATGTTTTTGAATAGCTTTAAAACCAACATAAAGTAAAAAGCCAATAATTGCTCCCACAACATTTAATAAAATATCATCAACATCAAAACTACGGCCTATATGATATTGAACAAATTCAACCGTAAAACTAGTAATTAATGTTACTAAAAAAATATGACTAACTTTTTTGGCTTTAATATATGTGGATACAAAATATCCAAAAGGAACAAAAATCAAAATGTTGCCAATTACATTCATATAAAAACCATGGGTTCCGATTTTATAACGAGTTATTTCTGTAAATGGAATTAAATTAAACCCACTGTTCACATTGAGTTCCGTTGAGGTTAACAATTCAAAAAGCAAAAGAGCATAAATAACAAATACTATATTGAAAAATTCTTTGTAAAAAACAAAATGTTCACTGCTATTATGAATGTGCATTAACCTAATTGAAATAATCACAACCAAAAAAATTGTCAGCATGGGCCAAATGTTTCTAATGGCACCATTAAGCATTTGTATTTCCATAGTTCACCACTTCTATTCTTCCATAACCTCAAATTCTTGTCTTTCTCCAATCTGTTCTAAAACAGAGACAAAAACTTCTATATTCATTGTACTATTATTTACCTCTTTTTTCAAAACTTTTTTTGCGATTATCTTTTCTTTTTCTTCTAAAGTAAGAGTTATTTTATCTAAAGCTGCTTCTAGGGCTTTTTGTTCTGCTTCTTCTTCGGTATAAGTATTTGTTGTTTTCGTAGTTTCA
>CALVMI010000095.1 GCA_944345045.1 uncultured Bacilli bacterium
CAAAACAAACTAAAAACAGAAATGAAAAAAAGTAATGGCATCGATTATAATAGCGATAATATGAAAAAAATTGAAAATATTCTTCGTCGTACTAAATAGTGTGTATTATCACACTTTTTTTCATGTAAAAAAGAACTCTTTTCAAGTTCTCTTCTAATTCTTAAAGTGGTGTCCTGGGCGAGATTCGAACTCACGACCGATCGCTTAGAAGGCGATTGCTCTATCCAGCTGAGCTACCAGGACGTATAAAGAAATTATAATACCTTTTTATTATAATTTCAATTTAAATATTATTCTTCATCTTGTTTTACATGTAAAACATCTTCATTTTTATAATATCCACACTTAGCACAAGCACGATGTGGTCTTAAATTTGCTCCACATTTTGGACAAGCAGTAATAACTCCAACTTCTTTTTTAAGATGTGTACGACGCATTCTTTTTTTTGTCTTACTTGTTCTTCTAAATGGAACTGCAAATAATTGAAGGTTAAGTCTCATCATTCTCACTCCTTTTTCTTTTCAAGAAGCTCCATTAATGGAGCCAATCTAGGATCGATTGTTTTCTCGTTTTCCTCACCGACTATTTTCCAACCCGCATCATCCTTAGGACTTTCCAAAGAATCACATACAGTATAGCTAATCGGTTTTTCCAGAACAATATTTTCCCATAAAATCGCTATAATATCAAGTGTATTTTGCGAATTTTCTAAAAATCTACCACAAATTTCGCTATCCGAATCAATTTTTTCTTCAAATTCAAAACTAAATGGATATAAAACAGGTTTCAAATCACGAGCATCCTGTAATAATAATTTTCCCTCACATTTTATATGTAGTAAATCTTCTTGATCTAAATTCTTATAAATTTCCATTTCCAAATAAACATCTTGAATATCTAATATGTCCATATTTTCATAATATTCTTTGGAAACCGTTATTTTTCCTTTATAAGAAACGGGTCTAATTGGTACTTTTGTTAAATCTTCTATCATACGCATCACTAAATTTATTATAATATAATTTGCGTGAAATTTCAATCTATGATAGACTTTTATATAGGTGATTACATGGAAATTGTTGGTTTAATTACGGAATATAATCCCTTTCACAACGGACACATTTATCACATTGAAAAATGTCGAAGTCTTTATCCTGATTCTCTACTTATTCTAGTGTTAAACGGATATTTTTTAGAACGCGGTGAAATTAGCGTTTTATCAAAAGAAGACAAAACAAAACTCGCTTTAGAATATGGCATAGATCTAGTTTTAGAACTTCCGGTCATCTACGGAACACAATCTGCAGACAGTTTTGCCAAAGCAGCTCTTTTCATTCTAAACAAATTTCAAGTAACGACTTTAGTCTTTGGTAGTGAAACAAATGATATAAATAAACTTACCAAAATTGCCCAAAAACAAATTGACGAAAAAATCACTCTTTCTAATTCTTTTGAAAGTTACCCTAAACGTTTACAAACATCTTTAAAAATTTCTAAATTAAATCCCAATGATTTATTAGGAATTAGTTATATTAAAACCATTTTAGAAAATAAGTATCCTATAACTCCAGTAAGCATTTTAAGAACGAGTTCTTATCATGATCTCACTTCTAACGAAAAAGTAATCAGTGCTTCAAACATTCGCGAAAAGCACAAAAAACAGCAAAATATTACCAACTATTTACCAGAAAAAGCCATCACAAATTGGCAATCTATTGATGAAGAAAAACTCTTCGCTTTAATTAAATATCGTATTTTAACTGATGCTCACTTAGATGAATACATAGATGTTACAGAAGGATTAGATTATAAAATGCGCAATGAAATAGAAAAAACTTCTTCCCTTCAAGAACTTTTAGAATCACTAAAAAGCAAACGCTATACTTATAATCGTTTAAGAAGAATGCTTATTCATGTTTTACTAGGACATCAAAAAAAGCAAAATGAAATGCCCATCACTTATATTCGTGTTTTAGGTTTTAACCCTAAAGGTAAAAAATATTTACAAAAAAACCGTGATAAATTTTCTTCTATAACCAAAGTAAACAAAAACTCTCTTCAATACCAAGAAGAAAGAAAGTCCGCTCTAATATATGATTATATAACTAGTTCTACCTCATCATTGTTTGATCAAAAAAACATGCCTATCATTTACAAAGATACAGTTGATAAAGAATCTAACCAAAAATAATCTTTTTCGGTAAAATCACATACAAAAAAACGACTGTTTTTCCCAAGTTCTTCTAAAAATCTAGGCTTAATCACATTAGTTTCAAGCTTTAAATAGGTTTTGTTTAAAGTCAAAATTGTATTTTCTTTACGATAAACATCATGCATACTATGTACATTGCGATATTTCATGTAAAAATAATTTTCTTTATATCTTTTAAAAAGAGCAATATCCAAATCTTTAATTGCAATAGGTTCAATAACCTGATTTAAAAAAACATACCCCAAACGAATATCATCAGGCTCACGATAATAAATAGTTTCTAATGTATTAAAAAGCATATAAGGATTTTCCTTCGTAATTTTTTCTAAATCCTTTTTTATTTGAAAAATATAAAAAACACGCATATCTTCACCTCATTAATAGGATAACAAAAGATATGCGCATTTTTTGTCGAATTATTTCATTAAAGTTTCAATTTTCATTTTTAAGCTATCATAATCAAATTCCATTTTTTGTAAAACTTCTAAATAATTTCCTGAATATGTATAATCAGATATACTTAAAATAAATTCTTCACTTGTCGCAAAACGATACCAAAAATCACTTTTTCCTGCTTCAATTACAGCCGTTTTAACATTTCGCGGTAAAATCTGTTCGCGATAATTAGAACCCATTAGCAAAAATGTATCCAAAGAAGGCATTGAAACAACTCGGATATCTAAGCCATTTTTTTGCAAATCAAAAGCAATTTGCATCGCGCTTACTACTTCACTTCCAGTGGCAATAATAATACCATCTAAATGGGAAACTTCTTTTTTAATAATGTAAGCTCCATATTGTACTGCTTTAGAATTTGATCCCGGAAGCTTTGGAATGCTATTCGTACTTATAACTAAAGCATTTGGTTTTTCGCTACGCAAAATAACTTCCCAAGCACCTAATAATTCTAAAATATCTGCAGGTCGATAAACCATTAAATTAGGAATACTGCGTAAAAAAGAAAGTTGTTCAACCGCCGTTCTAATAGGACCTTCTTCGCTATTGTAAACACTATCATGTGTAAATATATAAGTTACAGGTAAATTCATTAAAGCCGTTGCACGTATTCCAGAAAGCATTTCACTTGCAAATACCAATTTTGTCGAACCAAAAACCTTCAAACCTAATAAACTCATTCCGTTTAAAATATAGGCCATCGCTCTCTCACGTGTTCCAAAGCGAATATTTTTATGTAAAGGATTTTTATCATCTTGATAATTAGCTCCTCCTAAAAGAGTTTGACAAGACAAACTTAAACCAGCAGAACCTCCTAAAAAAAAGTTTGTTCGTGGTGCAATAAGATTCATCACTTTATAATTTGATTCAATCAAAGGTTCTCTATAACCATCGTTAATTTTATAATTAGAAGAATCAAAATCACTTGTAAATTTTCCCTCTTCTAATAAACTCAAAATAGAATTTAAATAGGTACTATTAATCGTTTTTGCCCGACTATATTGTTCATCCCATTTTTTCTTTCTCTTATCAACTCGACTTGTAATTTCACTATTTACATGAATTACCGTATCTTTAGAAATCTCAAAAGGTGGTAAAAATATATTATACTTTCTTTTTAAAGAATTTATATCATCAAAAGACAACACGCCAGAATGAACGATGTTTTTACCTTCATTAAAAGAATCTTTACCAATAATATTTTGAAAAATCAACAAAGCAGGTTTTTTTTGGTGTAAAGCTGAATTTAAAGCCCTGGCTATTTCTTTTATATTGGAAGAATCTCTTAAACTATCAACGTAAAATCCTTTGCTTTGAAATTTTTTCGTTAAATCCTCTTTTTGAACAGATTGTGAAGATCCTTCAGCCATCATATTATTAGCATCATATAAAAAGATTAAATTTTCTAAATTTTGCGCTCCAGCAAAGGAAAAAGCTTCTTCGCTTGTTCCACTTACCATGTCAGCGTCGCTTAGAAAACAATACGTTGTAAAATTTAAAAGTTGCAATTTTTCTTCCTCTTTTTGAATTAAAGATGAGATATATCTTCTACCCAAAGCATAACCAACGGCAGTTGCCACACCATCACCAGCTATTCCAGTCATTGCATCAACCCCAACCGGATTGTTTAACTCAGGCATTCCAGGTGTACTAAAACCAAGTCTTCGAAAATTCATTAAATCATCTTTAGTAATCGGATAACCGGCCATACATAACATAGCATAATACAAAGGAGTTATATGTGCAGAAGATAAAATGATTCGATCACGATTAAAAAAAGAAGGATTTTTGGGAAACACATTAGCAACTTTTGTAAATAAAGTATACATAACGGCTGCCATATCTAAACAAATTCCCGGATTGCCACTACCGGCTTTATTAATAATATCCATAGACAAAGACTTTAATTCATTTACCGCGCGAATATCATTTTGATTCATGATTTCCACTCCCTTTTTACTCTATGAAAAGTATAACAAATTTTTGCTCACGAGTAAATAAAAGAAAAATTATTTTTCCAAATTTTCCTGAATTGTAGTAACATTTATTTCATTTAATAAACGCATCCTAGCATTTAATAAAAGAACTCCTCCAACGATAACCAAATACAATAATAAAATAATTCCATATTTTTTGAAAAATCTTTCCATTTTCCACTCCCCTCTTTCTGAAATTATTTTATCATGATACATTTGTTCGTGTCAAACGCTTTATAAACAAATGTTCGGCTCTTTACGTTTTTTTTAAACAAAGAACTGAATTTTTAATTACTAATTATTTAATTTATTTTCATAAAAGTAGCATATAGTACTTTACTGTTAAAAGAATCTGAATCACATAACAGTCATCAAAATAAGTTTCAACATTCCTTAAAAATGCAGAAATGCTAAAATCATATTTTGCAAAAGTTTGCAATAATTTGGTAATTCATAAAATATACAATAAAGCGAATAAACATTCCAGAAACAAAACTCAAAACATATCATACCTTCTTTTTCGTCATTAATCACCTATATCTTAAAATAATCACTATTACCAAATATATCATCCTGATCTTTAGAAACATCAAAATTTAAATAATAATATGCAAATACAGTAAATCCTTTTTTCATACTGTCCAACTCTCTTTATTCTAATTAGAATATAAGCAAAAAAAAGAAGGAAAAATTATCCTTCTCAAACTATATTTAGTTATTATAACTACACTATATTTTTAGAATGAGTCTTAAAGAAGAGCACTATATCCAGAAATGATTTTTACACATAATCATTCGAAAGAAAAGATATCATAATATTTTGATTATCATTTTGACAGTACATACTGTCTAAAAACTCATCATTAAGACTAAACTCACAACTTGACGAATCAAAATCAAGCAAAAATGGAATCGATTGTAATAAGTTATTAAAAATCGGTAAGGTAGAAAATGTCACAGATTTAGTTATTATGGCATTTTTCTTTAATTTTTCGTTTTGTAAAAGCGATAATATTTCTTGATAAATATTGCCACTAATCTGATAGTCGTTTTCATCTACATCACTAAAAGTTAGAGTTTTGCTACCCGGATCAAAATATCCTTCTAAAGAGATCTCAGAATCTGAAACCATAATGGAAATGTCCACTCCATAACGAGAATTAAAGTCTTCCAACAAAGAATCATATGACAAATCATTAGATAAATTATAAAAGAATATACCTATTCCAACCCCACTGATAATGATAAACAAACAAATACTTATCCATAATATATTTTTTTTCATTTTTTTCTCTCCTAAATCTTGAAGTAATATACTGTTACATCATAAGAATAATATTGATACTCGTCTCGATCTTTTGATGCGCCAGAATTATACCAATAAGAGTAAGAATATTGCCTAAACAATCCCACTCGTAAACCACTTTTAAACTTTGATATACGAGCATCTTTCTCTCGGCAACCCCATTCACTAATATATCTATCATTATCCGTAAGTCCACCAGTCGATCCAAATGTACAACGCCCCCATTCCCCCATTTGACTAACATCATTTGCACCTCCGGCGACAAAAGAAGTCCATCCCCATTGCTCGCCAGCACTAACCGAGTTCGAATATGAACCCCAGCCATCATCATCATAAGTGGCTACATACTGCTGAGACATACTCATAATTAAAACTTTACCTGAATATAAATACCCCGAAACAAAGTTTTCATCTTCTCCATTGCAAGCAGCCCTCGTTCCGGAAGTTGAATCACGACATGTTCCATTAGATGAACAACTAAAAGTAGATGTGCATTTAGCACTCCGCCCTCTTCCAGAACTGATTGCAGTTCGGCCACTATTTTTTAAAGCATTCCATGCTGCATTACTTTTTCTTAAAATGCTTTCAGTAGTACTTGCACAATCATACATTGCATTTCTAAAGTTTTGATATTGCAAAGCACTTTGGAATTTTGATATGTAATTATCTACTAATCTTTGAAAGTAGGTAGAATTACATGCTACTGTTTTACTACTATTATAATCATTCGGATCCATTCCTTCTACCGGATCACAACTGTGAGTATTACAACTTTTGGAATCTCTTCCTGTACTACATGTCTTGGATGTATAATTGTCTTTCATTGCATATGCTCTATATTGTAATCCGCCACCACATGTCTTACTACATGTTCCATAGTTACTTTCTGTATAACTTTTCGTCGTTTTACTGCATTCTTTATATACTGTATATGTTGCACTTCTGGTAACTATATTTCCGGCACTATCTTCTATCGCTACATATATGGTTCTTGTGCCACCATTTAAACTTCCTCCTACATTGTAGTTCGTTTTACTTGTTCGATATTTCTCCCATGTACAATTTTGCATATATCCAGTATTTGATATACACATTCTTAAATTTTCTGTTCCTC
>CALVMI010000096.1 GCA_944345045.1 uncultured Bacilli bacterium
AGCAGTAGCTTATCTACAACATAGCGCCTATGGATCTCAAACAAGTGTAAGAATTAACATGAATTCAAATTATATAACAGGATATCAAGCTAACAATGAACCAACATGTGGTTACACAACAACAAATGAAGAATGCAATAGATATTGTAATGACGGAAGTTGTAATACAGCGTATCCAAATAGTGTACTAGCTAGTACAACAGGAAATATAAGTGGCATATATGATATGTCTGGCGGTGCATGGGAATATGTTATGGGAATCATACTGGATCAAAATAGTAAGCCAATGAGTGGACGAAATAGCCTATATAATTCGGGTTTCAATGGACCGTTTGGTTGTCCAACCTGCGATAATGATACTTCAGGACTCACAAGTCTAACTGGTGGCTATGATTTTCCAGAAAAGAAATATTATGATACATATGCCTATGCCACAGTAGATGAAGAATATCAAAAAAGAATATTAGGAGATGCAACGGGTGAAATGGGGCCATTTAATAACGTTACATATTTAATGCGTCTAAGTCAAATCGGAAGCTGGCACACCGATCAAGCTTTTTTTATTTATTCCAAGATTCCATGGTTCACTCGTGGTGCCGATTTCGCTGCTGGTACAACAGCTGGCACGTTTTCCTTTAGTGGTACAACTGGCTACGAATATGGTTATGTTAGTTTCCGCGTCGTTCTAACCCCGTAAAAGAAATAAACTGAAAAGAGAATCAGTAAGCTATATAACAGAAGAATATCTAAACGTAAACAAATTTACTTCTAATTGTTTTTTGACGTTTTTTTAGCTATAATTAGGTAGAGATGTGGTAAAAAATGAAAAAAGATAATTTGATTTTATTAATTCTATTAGGAGTAGTAGTTGTTTTAGTAGTTGTCTGTGGTATATTTGCTTACCAAAGAGAAGAACAAACTTTAAATAAAAGCGATGCTGAAAAAATCGCTGAAGAATATGCTTCATTAAATGATCAAGTAAATGAAACAAATAATTTGACTTATCCAAGTGTTGATTTAGGCGTAGATAATCCATTTGTTTATGTTTCTGAAGAAACAGTTATTGACTTGTTAGAAAATGGAACAGGTGTTATTTACTTTGGATTTTCTAGTTGCCCATGGTGTAGAAGTATGCTACCTATTTTAAATGAAGCTGCCTCTGAAGTAGGAATGGGAAGAATTTACTATTTAAATGTTCAAGATATTCGTGATACTCTAGAATTAGATGAGAATAACAAAGTAGTGACAACTAAAGAAGGAAGTAATGGTTACTATCAAATTCTTTCTTTATTAGACGAATATTTAAGTGAATATACTTTAGAAGGTAAAAAGAATGAACTAGTTGATACAAACGAAAAAAGATTATTCGCGCCTACTGTAGTTGGGGTAAGAAATGGTAAAATTGTTGGTTTCCATGAAGGAACAGTGGATACTCAAGAAAATGGTTTCAGCACTCTAACTGATGAAGAAAAAGAAGAATTAAAAAAGATATATGTTGAAATACTAAATCAAACTTTAGAAGGAACTTGTAACGAAGCTTGTTAGGAGTTTCTTTTTTTTTCTTTTTTTATTATAATAGAAAAAGAAAGGACAAGTGAGTTTATGAACGTTGTAACTCTTTTACCAGCTGATAAATATATTGTTGTAAATAAAACAATTTTAACAGAACAAGATCGTAAAAATTTAGTTAGTTTTTATGAACCAATTATAGGATCATTAGCTGTAAGTTTATACCTCACTTTATGGCGAGATTTAGATAGGTACAATTTTGTAAGCGCCAATTATACTCACCATCATTTAATGACCCTTTTAAAAGCAAATTTAGATTCTATTAAAATAGCTAGAAAATCATTAGAAGCTGTAGGATTAATTCGAACGTATTTTAAAGAAGGAGAACCCAATAATTATGTATATGAACTTTATTCGCCAATGAGTCCAAAAGAATTTTTTGCTAATCCAATTTTTAATGTTGTATTATATAACAATATAGGTGCTCAAGAATATGATTTATTAAGAAAAGAATATGCACCGGTTTCTGTTCCTTTAAAAGATTATCAAGAAGTCACTTCAATGTTTGATGAAGTTTTCGCGTCTTCTAGTAGTCAATCTGTTTCTTTCGAGGCAATAGGAAAAGAAGAATTACCTTTAAATATGCAAGATCAAGTAGACTTTGATTTATTAATAAGTAGTCTTCCAAAAGGCTTAGTAACAGAAAGAACTTTTAACAAAAGAATCCGTGCTTTAATTAATAATTTAGCTTTTGTATATAATTTAGATACGTTAAAAATGGTTGAAATTATTCGTATGTCTTTAAATCAAAATGGTTCTATTGATAAAGATTCCCTTCGTCTACAAACAAGAAAATATTATCAATATAACAATCAAGGAAAACTTCCAACGTTAGTATATAGATCTCAACCAGAATATTTAAAAAGTCCTAAAGGGGATACTAGTAAAAAAGGAAGAATTATTGAAGTGTTTGAAAATACTTCACCTTATGATTTTTTAAAAAGCAAATACAACAATGGTAATCCAACATCAAGAGATTTAAAACTATTAGAATATTTATTAATTGATGTTGAATTAAAACCAGCAGTCGTTAATGTTTTAGTCGATTATGTCTTAAAAAAGAATAATAATAAATTAAACACGGCTTTCGTAGAAACTATTGCCGGCCAATGGAAACGTTTAGGTATTGAAACGGCTAAAGAAGCTATGGAAGTCGCTGAAAAAGAACATAAAAAATATACAAATAAACTTCAAAAAGAAACAAATAAACCAGTTAATACTGATGTTCCCGTTTGGTTTGATGAAAAAATAGGACGTGAAAATCTCTCTGAACAAGAAGAAGATGAATTAGAAAGTATGTTGAAAAAATATGAATAGAGGTGAAAGAAATGGAAATAACATTTAAAAATGATCGTCAAAATACTTTAAGAAAAAATTATGAAGAAGCTTTAAAACAACCAGATTTCATTCGTTTAGTAAAAAAATTGAAATTAACTGATGAAGAAGCCATGAAAAAAACGACCAAACTTTTAGATACTTTAGAAGAATTGAGTCATTGCAAAAATTGTAAAGGATTATATGCTTGCCAAAACGCTTATCGTGGCCACGTTTCCATTTTAGAAAAAACACCAGAAGGAATATATGGAACATACTTGCCATGCAAATACACCAAAAAAGAATGGCTTGCTAAAAGTGCTAAAAAAGATGAAGAAAATGAACTATTAAAAGCCAGAATGAAAGATATCGATGTTAAAGATAAAAAAAGAGTTGAAGTAATTAAGTGGTTAGATGCCTTTTATGAAAATTTTGACTTTTCAAAAAATATGAAAGGTTTATATTTACATGGCTCTTTTGGATCCGGAAAAACTTTTTTAATCAGTGCTTTATTAAATGAATTAAAAGAAAAGAAAAATGTTGAAACAGAAATTATTTATTTTCCTGAAGTGTTAAGAGAACTAAAAGGAGATTGGGAATTATACGAAGCTCGTATGAAAAAATATCAAACAATTGATATATTATGCATTGATGATCTTGGTGCTGAAAAAGTAAGTGAGTGGAGTCGTGACGAAGTACTAGGAACAATTCTCCAATCAAGAATGAATCATAATTTAACTACTTTTTTTACTTCTAATTTAGATTTAAAAGAATTAGAAAGACATTTTTTGACAAATGATAAAAGTGATGAAAGAATTAAAGCCAGACGAATTATGGAACGAATTAAACAACTTTCCATAGAAATGGAGTTAATAAGTGAAAACAGAAGAAACGAAAAATATTGAAAGAAGTATTATTAAAAAGTTTCGTAAAAATATTTGGCGAGGCTTTATTGATTCAATTAACACTTTTTCTTTGATCGAAGAAAACGATCAAATTGCTGTTTGTATATCCGGTGGCAAAGATTCTTTCTTACTTGCCAAATGTATGCAAGAAATAAAACGCCATGGCAAAGTGAATTTCACTTTAAAATTTATTTGTATGGATCCTGGTTATAAAAAAGAACATGTCGAAAAAATTAAAGAAAATGCCCAAAAATTAGATATTCCTTTAGAAATATTTACTACAAACGTTTTTGAAGTTTCAAATATTTTAAATAGTGAACACCCATGTTATATGTGTGCCCGCATGCGAAGAGGGTATCTATATGATTATGCCAAAAAACTTGGCTGCAATAAAATAGCCTTAGCCCATCATTTTGATGATGTCATAGAAACTGTCTTACTTGCCATGTTTTACAGTGGCTCTTTTAAGACAATGATGCCAAGAGTAAAAAGTGATCATTTTGAAGGAATGGAACTGATTAGACCAATGTATTTTGTTCGTGAAGATGATATTAAAGATTGGGTTAAATATAATCAATTAGAATTTTTGGATTGTGGCTGCAAATTTGTTCAAAGAAAACAAGAAAGCAAAAGAAAAGAAATTAAAGAGATTTTAAAAGAACTAAGAAAGATCAACCCTTACATTGATAAGAATATTTATCGAAGTACAGAAAAAGTAAATCTTAGTACTATTCTTTCTTACCAAGTTGAAGAAAAAATTTATTCGGTTTTGGACGAAAGAAAAAAAGATTGACTTCGGGAGAGGGATATTGTGGTAAAATAAATACAGAAAGGAAAAACATATGATACAAATAAAAGATGTAACAAAAAAATTTACAAAATGGAATGCTAAAAAAGAAAGAATTGAATTCTTTGCTGATCAAAATATTTCTTTTGAAGTAAAGGATGGCGAGATTGTTGGTATTCTAGGACCAAATGGGGCAGGTAAAACAACCCTTCTTAGAATGATTGCTGGTATACTTGAACCAACAAAAGGAACTGTCTTATTTGATGGGAAAAATTATCAACAAAATGATATTGAAATAAAAATGGAATTAGCCTATTTATCGGGAAACACAAAATTATATGATACGCTAACAACTTATGAATTACTTTATATGTGTTGTGAAATTTACAAAATGCCCAAACAAGAAATCGATTCGAAAATAAAAGTTATTAGTAAAAAATTAGGATTAGATACTTTTTTGTATCAAAAAATAGGCCAACTATCCACTGGTCAAACACAACGAGTAAATATTGCCAGATGTTTTATTCATAATCCTAAATATTATGTATTTGATGAAGCAACAACTGGTTTAGATATTATTTCTAGTCAAATCATTCTAGATTTCATTAAAAAAGAAAAAGAAAAAGGAAAAACAATTCTTTATTCAACTCATTATATGGAAGAGGCTGAAAATATTTGTGATCGAGTAGTTATGATTCATCATGGCAAAGTTTTATTAATTGGCACACCAGATGAAATAAAAAAGAAAACGAAAACAACAAATTTACGTGATGCCTTTTTCGCGTTGATCGGGGGTGTAGAAAATGAAAAGTAATTTATGGATTATCTTAAAAAAGGAATTGCGAGAATTATTTCGCGATAAAAAATCCTTAGCAATGATGTTAGTTATACCCATTTTTATTCCTTTTTTGGTATTCATGATGTCTTTTTTATTCGAATCCCAAGCAACTACGGATATAACCCAATATAATAAAATTGGTTTTGCATATGAACTTACTTCACTAGAAAAAGAACTTTTAGAAAGTATGGGAATAGAAGCTCATGAAGGAACCGAAGAAGAAATACAAAATTTATATAACAACGATGAAGTGTATCTTTATGTGACCAAAAATGAAAATGCCTATACAATGCATACAAATGGTAGTGACTCTAGTATGTATGCCACAACATTTATGGAAAGATATTTTGAAAATTATAAAAGCATTTTACAACAAAATTATTTAGAACAAGAAGGAGTAGATTCTGCTGAAGTTTTAGATATCATTACGGTAACCGAAGAAATGACTGAAGAAGATACTTATTTTGCTACGTATCTAAAAAACTTCTCATTCTTATTTGTTATCATGGCAATTACGGTTTCAGCAACATATCCAGCCACCGACGCTACAGCAGGTGAAAAAGAAAGAGGTACGTTAGAAACATTACTTACTTTTCCAATGAAAAGTAGAGATATTATTTTAGGAAAATTTTTTAGTGTTTCATTATCTTCAATCATTACAGGAATTTTAAGCTTTATTTTAGCTTATGTAAGTTTGTTTATCGCGAATGACATGTTTAGCATTTACGAAGGATCAAGTCTTGTTTATTCTTGGCAAGCCGTAGTCTTGGGAATATTGATTATCTTAGTATATTCATTCTTTATCAGTGGTATATGTATTGCTATTGCCAGCAAATCAAAAACTTTTAAAGAAGCTCAAAGTGCTTTAACACCATTAACATTTATTTCCTTTTTTCCAGGAATGATTGCCTTCATGATTAATATAACGACAAATAACCTCATTGCTTTTATTCCATTCTTAAACTTAACAATGATCTTCACTGATATTAACAATGGAATTTACAATATGTTACACATTTGTATCATGTTTATCTCCAGTATTCTTTATATTGCGATTGTTTTATATGTTATTATTAAGCAATATAAATCAGAAAAAGTCTTGTTTTAGAAGCCAAAAAGCTTCTTTTTTTATCTGAAAAAAACAAAAAATATGATAAGTATTGTCGAATCTCTTGCAAAGAAAAAAGAAAAAGATAGAATAACTTCCCATGAAGGGAGGAAAAAATGAATAGCCAAAATAAACTTTTATATGATGCAGTTATTAAAAAACTATTATCTAGTAACACAGAAACTCTAAAAAGATATGTAAAGGAAATCATCGAAGAAATAACGAAAGAAGAAATTAAAAATCTAAAGCTCATTCATCCCAATATTGGAATAAATAAAAATGTTGTAAATAGTGAGGTAGATCTAATTTATGAAACAGAAGAAATATATTACAATATCGAAGTAAATAAAGAATACTCTAAGAAATTAGATAAAAAGAATCTTGTGTATTTGCATCAGTTGAGCTTACGAAGTGTAAAAAAATCCAAAGATTATGTAAAAAGCAAAAAGGTAGTTCAAATAAATTTAAATAACTATGACAGATTTAAAGAAGGAAAGTTTCTGTATAAAAGTAGTATCATGGAAGAAAATATTTCTTTAAAAAGAAATGAAGAAATAGAGATTTATGATGTGAATCTTGACTATCTAAGGAAGGTAGGCTATAATAATATCAAGAAAAACAAATTAGCCAAACACCTGTATTTGTTAGTTGAAGAAGATGAAGAAAAAATAAAGAAAATATATGAAGGAGATGAATTACTAATGGACGTGAAAAAAGAAGCAGAAAGAAT
>CALVMI010000097.1 GCA_944345045.1 uncultured Bacilli bacterium
GAGTTCGAATCTCGCCCAGGACACCAGATAGATAGTAAACTCGAACTTTTATAGTTCGAGTTTTAAAATAAAAATTAATGATAGAATATATAAAATTAAATTGTTTTGTCAGTTACATAATCAATAAATATTTGAAAATGGAGGATTTGAATGACTTTAATAACAAAAGAAAACTTGCCATCATTTATTGAATACTATCATGGTTTTCATGATGGCTATATAACTAATGTGAACTATAATATAGAATTTTCACAAATAGAAATTATTATAAGTGCTTGTTGGTCTGGAGAGCCTAAACTAAAGGAAGATGGGACTTATGAAACAAGTCGTGTAAAATTAAAAATGATTTTTCATGACGTGGAGCAATATAATAGTAAAGAAATTTTTTCGTGGGATTACATAAATGATGCTTTTATAAAATATATTAAAATTCAAAACAAGAAATTCATTTGTTTTGCAAGTGATGAAAAAGATCCTTCTGTTTATATAGTTTGTGATAGTATAGAATATGAAGAATTAAAGAATTAATAAAATTTTTTTACATGAAAAAAAGTGTGATAATACACACTATTTAGTACGACGAAGAATATTTTCAATTTTTTTCATATTATCGCTATTATAATCGATGCTATTGCTTTTTTTCATTTCTGTTTTTAGTTTGTTTTGTTGATGCCAAAGTTTTTTTGCATCTTTTTTTACAAATTGGAAGACGTAATCAAATTGTTTATCATAGTATTTTTGGGGATTTTCAAGTTGCAGATAGATCAATTTGGCATTTAACATATTCATGTAAGCCAGTTTGATGTTTTCGGGAAAATGGTGACGCATTCTTTTTAATTCTTCCTCTGTTAAATTACTTCCAAAAAAAATCGGATCATTCCAAAATCTTCCAAAATAGTTTACAGCATCATTTTGTTTTACATTGGCTTTTTGCATCTTTTTAAGCTTTTCGTTTCGTGTTTCTAGAGCTTTTCTCACAAGGACCATTCTAGCAATTTCATTATATGAAGAGGATGTATTTTGTCGCTTATTGATGTTTTGAATTTCTTGTTTACAAAATTCAGTGAAAAAAGGTAGGCCATAATCTAAATCATTGCAAAGATGTTTTTCGCTGAAAAGAAGATTGTCGTGGCTTACTGTTTCTGACGCATTCCATTTGTATAAAAAATATGTTTCGATAAGTTGTTGGGAAGTTACATTTGCCGCTATTAAATAAGACGAGATGCTATATCCTCGTTTTTCTAAAGTATAATATTCCGTGTCTAAAAAGTCATCAAGATTCCAAGTTAAATCACGCATTCTTTTCTTTAACTCGTCTTCAGCTTCTTTTCTTAATGAATCTAGATATCTTTTGCTTTGAATAATTAAAGACAATTGGGATAATGACATTTTTTTAACATTTTCTATATTCATTTTTTATTTCCTTTCATTAAATATTTAGTTATTATACCACATCATTCAATAAAAGTAACATTTTTAACATTTAGGGTATCTTTTAAAGATAAGGAAATAGAATATTTTACTTCTTCGACCATTTCTTCTGAAGCAAGCCCCTCGTAAAGAAGTGGGGAGAAACTTATATTGATTTCTTGTTCTAAGAGTTCATAGTTTGATAATTCAGTATTAGCGGTTAAATAACTAATTAAATTGGTTTTGATACTTGGTTTTGTTTTTAGTCTTTCAATAACAATTTCAACTTTGTCTTTAGTGGTATTTTCTAAAAGAGTAACGGGAATATAGTAAGAATAGTCTTCTTCTTTTGCAATATAATATGTTGTTGTTTTACTTACATTTTTTAATTCCGTCAAATCGTATACTTTATTAATTCCAATATCTCGAGTTAAAAGAGGCGGAAGTTTTTCTTTGGAGTTAGGCATTTGCTCTAGTATCTTTCCTTCAACATATAAAATAATTCCTTCGACATTATCTAATTCAGTTAAAGAATATACTAAACACTCTAGCATTTTTTCTTCGTATGCTGATGAGATATTTAAAAATTCTTTAGAAAAATTGATCTTTAAAGTTGTGTCTTGTAAGTCTATACTGAGTATTTTGGTATTTTTGGGAAGAATTGGTGTGAAAAGAGTAGGAATGTAGGCTGATTTTGCATTGTCAATGGTTAAAATTTCAATTATTTCTTTCGCTTTATCGATGGTAGTTTCACTTTTAACAGATACTTCGGTTCGTGAGACAAAATCTTCTTTATTTAATAAATACATGGGTGTGGGATTCATTTTGGTATAGGTTATTGTTACATTTGTGATTTGGTCTTCGGTTTTGGGAAATGTCATAGTGATTAAGAAAATCAAAAGAGCAAAAGTAGTTATAATTAGCTTTCTTTTTGCACAATTTTTAATCATGAAAAATCACCTAATAAAGGATATGTTTATGCAAAGAAAAGAAGAACAAAAAAAGAAAGGTAATCCTTTCTTAAATAGATATTTCACCTAACCGTAAAAGTTCGACAACCGCGCTAGCCCGTCCTTTTACTTCTAATTTTTGCATTGCATTTGAAATATGATTGCGAACTGTTTTCTCACTTATATGAAGTGATTCGGCAATTTCTTTTGTCGTATAATTTTGAATCAATTTTTCAAAAATTTCTTTTTCACGAGTTGTTAGTATTTTTTGATGCATTTTACTTCTTCCTTTCCTCATTATAAACCTACTTATGGTAGTTTATGAAAGAAGGAAAAGAAAAGTTCATTTAGGCATTTTGAAATTTGACTGTAATGTATTTTTCTTCGTCAAACAACGCTTGAACTGTTCTGATAATGTTATTTGCGGTGTTGCTAGAATGTTCTGTGCTTGCGATAACGATACTGATTGTATCATCTTTTATTTTGGCAAAACTATCTAGACTATATGTTTCTTTAATTGTTTTTTCGATTTTTTCTTCATCACTTTTTTTGTTTTGTAAAGCCATCAAGTTATTATAGGCAGCATTTTTTTCTTCGGTAGTTTTAGAAGTATCTAATAAAATAGCTTGATAATTTTCCATTTCTTTTAAGACAGCTTCTTCTTCTGAAACACGCAAGGAAACTAACAAACTACTTTCTTTTACATCAACGTTTACAGGTGTTGTTACTTCACTTCCGATATCGTTTAAAATATTTTGTAAGCTACTGTCTTGCATCGTGATGTAATAGATAGATAAAACTAAAATCAAACTAAAAAGAGTGACAAACCAAACACTTTGCTTATTAATCATTTCAAATCCTCCTAAGGTATCTACCACATCATATGTCTAAGGCAAAAAAATATTACATGATTTTACTTGTTCTATGCTATAATAAAAAAGTGAAGTGAGAATTATGTATCAATTAAGTATTCTGTTTTTAAAATTTATTATTTTTAGTATGGTTGGCTATGTAGTTGAGATGATTGCTTGTGCGATTGTTGATAAAAAGATTGCTAATCGTGGTTTCTTTTGTGGTCCGATTATTCCGATATTTGGAGTAGGCGGTTTACTTTTAGTTTGGATTTTAAAACCTTTTTATGATCATGTTTTCTTAGTTATTCTTTTAAGCATGATTATTACGACGACAATTGAATACATAACGGCTTATATTTTAGAGAAAATATTTCATAATAAGTGGTGGGACTATAGTAAAGAAAAGTTTAATTTTCAAGGACGTATTTGTTTAAAAAACACTTTGCTATTCGGTTTGGGAGCTCCTTTTGTTTTATATGTTTTAGATCCATATTCGACCAGGTTTTTAATTCAGTTTGAAAATTCTACTTTAATGATCATTGCTCTTATTATTTTTCTTCTTTTTCTTTTGGATTTAATTTATTCTTGTGTAGTAGCCTATAATTTGCGCAACCAACTGATTGTTGTTGGAGATTTAAAAAATGATAAGATTGCTAAAATTCCTGGTATGTTAGAGAAAATGTTGAGAAGTAGAGTAAAGGGTGTTAAAAAATTTCCAAAACGTTTATTAAAAGCTTTTCCTACGTTATGGAAAAGTCACCCAAAAGAGTTTGAAATTATAAAGAAAATAAATGATAATAAGAAAAAAAATAAAAAAAATGCTAAAAAAAGTAAAAAAAATGCAAAAAAATAAAGGAAATTTAACTTTTTTCTTGTAAGTAATAGTAGAGGGACAAGAAAGGAGTTTTTTTTATGCGTGTAATTAAGCAACGGGATGCCAGAGATTGTGGTATTAGTTGTCTTTCTTATATTATTTCTTATTACGATGGTTATGTGCCTTATGAAAAACTTAGAGAAGATACGTATACAACATCGATGGGTACCAATGCTTATTATTTATTAGAAGCTTTAAAAAAATACGGCTTTGACGCGATAGGTAAAAAAGTTACTTATGAAGAACTTAACAAGTATCCATTACCTTTGATTGGACATTTTATTTTGCCAAATTCTTTGGAACACTTTATGGTAATTACAAAAGCTACAGCCAAAGAAGTAACTTTAATGGATCCAGCAATTGGTAAGAAAAAGATGAAAAAAGATGCGTTTTTAGAACAGTGGGATGGGATTATTTTAGTTAGTGTGCCAAAAACAAGTATTCTTCATCTACCAAAAGAAAAAAGTATCGGGAGTTTTTTGCGAGATGGTTTAACTCTTTATAAAAAAAGTTTGTTTTTCTTATTCTTCTTAAGTTTTCTTATTTCTTTTCTGACAATTATTTCTTCATTTTATATGAAAATTTCTTTAAATACGATTTTTGAAGTTAAGAATTCATATACATTCCTATTGATTAGCTTTTTTTTGATAATTTTTATTTTAAAAAATGTCTTCTTATATTTTAAAGAAGTTTTAAGACTTAATTTAAGTAAAAATGTAGAAATAGATTTTATGTATGCTTTTTTAAAACATATGCTTCATATTCCGTTAGAAAAAATGAAAAATTATCGGGAAGGTGAAGTTTTATCTAGAATTTTGGAAGCGCGTGAAATAAAAAATGTATTTACAGACTTTTTTGTCTCTCTATTATTAAATGGTGTTTTAAGTTTAATGGCTGTTCTTTTTCTTTTTTTGTTAAGCAAAAAATTGTTAATATGTTTGTTAATTGGTATAAGTATTTATTTTCTTTTAGGATTTTGTTTTTCACGAAGAATTTATAAACTTATTTTAAAGCATATGGAAATTGAAGCGAATTGGCAAGAGGTTTTATTGGAAAGTATTCGCTTTTTTCCAACAATGAAACATTTGCATAAAACTAAAGAAGTAGAAAAAGAAGTAGAAAATGTTCTTGCAACAACCATTTATGAAAGATTAAAAGAAGATTTAGGGTTAGAAAAAATGGAAATTCTTAAAAATTTTGGAATTGAACTATTAACTTTTTTCCTTTTGACGTACAGTATTTATTTGCTTGTCACTCAGGAATTATCCGCGATTGATATTATAACTTTTCAAAGTTTATATGGGTATTTAATAGGCCCTTTAAAAGAGCTTATCGATTTGTTACCAAAAATTTATTATTTAAAAGGGATGTTTCAAAAATTAAGCGAGTATAACGCTTTAACTGAAGAGGAGTTAGACGAGCCCACTTTTAAACTTGTTCATAAACAAATAGAATTTCAAAATGTTTGTTTTGCTTATACTCCTTTAAAAAGAAATTTAGATCATTTATCTTTTGTTATTCCTAATCGCGAGCATGTTTTTTTGAAAGGACCTAGTGGTTCGGGAAAAAGTACAATTTGTAAACTTCTTATTAAAGAAATTGGTGGCTATGAAGGAACAATTTTGATTGGAGAGCAAAATTTATGTGACTATAATCTTTCAACTATTCGGTCTAATATTGTGTATTTAAGTCAAAAAGAACCTCTTTTAAGAAAAAGTATTAAAGAAAATATTATGTGTTTTTCAAATGCTTCTTTAGAAGAGTATCAAAAAGTATGCAAGATTTGTCAAATTGAAGAAATTGTTTCTAAAAAGAGTTTGAGGCATGATGCTCTAGTTACAGATATTAATTTGTCCGGTGGTGAGAAACAACGTATTTTATTAGCAAGAACATTACTTAAAAAGGGAGAAATTTATTTGCTTGATGAAGTATTAAGCGAGGTAGATGTGACTTTGGAAAAAAAGATTATCAAAGAAATCAAAAAATATTTACAAGATAAAACTTTGGTTTATATAAGTCATCGAGATCATTCTAAAATTTTTGAAAGAGTGGTGGATATAACGGATGGAAGTACTTGATCGTTTTTCTCTTAAAAAGAAAAAGCCTAAAGTGATTTTGGGACTTATTTGTTCTTTTTTGCTTTTTCTTTGCTTAATTGTTACGTATTGTTTTATAAAGTTTCCATCGGAAACGACTTATGAAGGAATTTATACTTGCCAAAAAGAACAGTGTAGTATTACTAGTTATTGGAGTGTTGAACAAGTAAAAAAGTTAACTAGTTCGATGCGTTTAATTATCAATAAGGAAGAGACAGATTTAAAAATACGAAAAATAGAAGATGCACAAGTATATTCCGAGGTTCCTCTTCAAAAAATTATTATTGCGGTTTCCAAACAAGACTTTTATAACTATCAAACTGTTTCTTTTAAAATTAGAGAAAATACTCAAAATATTTGGGAGATTTTATGGCATAGTTTGAAAGGAGGTGATGAAGCATATTAACTACAGAAGAATTATTATCCGTGAAAGGTGGCGGATGGCTTACGATTGCTGGCGTTATTGCTGGAGTGATCACTTTTGTAATTGGAATTTTTGATGGTTTTGTAAGACCAAAGTCATGTAATTCATAAGAAAGGAGTAAGGTATGAATTTAACAAAACAACAGCTTTTAGAAACACAAGGAGGTGCTATTACAGCATCTTTGTTTAACGCAATTGTTCAAGGATTCAAGTTTATTTTTGAGCTTGGACAAACGGTTGGTTCGGCTATTTCTAGAACAATAAATCGTAATTTTTGTTAAAAAAGAGTAGCATTTTTAAAAATGCTACTTTTTAATGACTAGTAAGATATAAATCATAATATTCATCATAAGTGATTCCTAATTCGTGAACTTTTGTGGCATGTTCAATTCCGATATAACGAAGGTGCCATGGTTCTTCTTGATATCCGGTAATTTCGGAGTGGCCTTTAGGATAACGGATGATGAATCCATATTTATAAGAATTGTTAAGCATCCATTCATAGTCTTCGTCGGTCAAATTATCTGAAAGGGTGCTGCTTCGTACATCTAAGGCAAGGCCTGTTTGATGTTCAGAATGCCCTGGTCTTGCAGAGTATGTATCTACTACTTCTACAGGATCGCGATTTAGATAGTTATTATAAAGTTTATTTTGTTTATCATATGAACGATAAGTACTATATGGAATAATAAATACATTTTCTAATTTAGCCGCGGCTAAAAGATTTTCAAAATCCGTGACGGCTTCTTCTCTAATTTGATAATTTGGATAACTTGGGATACTTACTAAATTAGAAGGAACGTAGTCACTAGGTAGAGCATGACTTTTATTTACCAAAACTGTCACGGCATCCGGATCAGAAATGGTTTCAATTGTTTCGTAAAATTTTTCATCTAAATTTAAGTTTACTTGTGTGACGGCATCTTGCATAGAAACGTTGTTATTTTCTTGATAAGAAATATATCTTTCTAGCTTAGAAAATTCAAAATTAGAAATTTTATAAAATTCTTTTAGATCTTTATAAGGAGCATCTAAAATAGCTAAGATATTTTTGTCACTCATATATTCATAAATTTGATTTATTTCATCTGGAGTGTATCCTTTAGAAAGTAAAGTGTTTGCTTCATTAACAAAGTTTTCTTTTGAAACTGGTTTTATTCCTTGATCTTCTAATTTTTCTAAAGCACTTTTTTCTTGTTCTTGTGGAGAATTATCTGTTAAAAATAAATCATAAGTAAAATAAACTGTAATTCCAGCTATTCCTAAAATTAATACTAAGGCAAGAAGAAACGCTCCTTTTTTTAATTTTCTTTTCTTTTTCATTTTTTCACCTTCTATACTATATTATATCATTTTTTTGAATATTAATAGAGAAATTACATACCCTTTACTAGAGGTGTACAATGAAAAAAGTTATTTGTTTTATCTTTTGCTTTTGCCTATTTGTGCCGTTAGTAAAAGCAGAAGAACTTATTTCTGATTTAGCTCCTAATAGTAAAAGTTCTATTTTGATGGACGCTAATTCGGGAACAATTTTATATAAGAAAAATGAACATGAGAAACTGGCACCTGCATCTATGACAAAAGTAATGAGTATGCTTCTTATTATGGAAGCAATTGATAATGGAAGTTTAAGTTTAGAAGATGAAGTATTAGTTAGTGAAAATGCTTCTTCAATGGGTGGAAGTCAAGTGTATTTACAAGCTGGTGAAACTTATCAAGTAAAAGAACTTTTAAAAGGAATTGCGGTTGCTTCTGGAAATGATGCCGTTGTAGCAATGGCGGAGAAGATTTCTGGTACAGTAGAAGAATTTGTTAATCTTATGAATAAACGAGCTTCAGAACTTGGAGCTGTTAATACCCATTTTGTAAATCCACATGGCTTGGATGCCGAAGATCATTATACTACCGCATATGATATGGCTTTGATGGCTAAAGAGTTGTTAAAACATCCTACAATTTTAGAATATACGAGTATTTACGAAGACTATCTACAAAAAAAAGATGGTTCTAGTATATGGCTTGTTAATACTAATAAACTAGTTCGTTTCTATGATGGTGTTGATGGCTTAAAAACTGGGTTTACAGCTACGGCTGGTTATTGTCTTACAGCAACAGCTAAAAAAGATAATTTGCGCGTTATTTCGGTAGTAATGGGAGCGGAGACTAGTGATCAAAGAACTAGTGATACAACTAGCCTTTTAAATTATAGTTTCAACACTTATAAGAATCATATTATTTTAACTACAAAAGAAAGCTTGGGAATTAAAAGAGTCGAAAATGGAGTGGAAGAACAAGTTGATATAGTGTTAACAAATGATTATGTGAAGCTTTTAAAGCAAACAGATCCAAAGCCTAATGTTTCTTTTAATATTAAAGTGGATTCATTAATTGCTCCAATTAAAAAAGGAGATGTGGTGGGAAGTGCAGAAGTAGTAGATGAAGCAGGCAATGTCATTGATACGTTAGATGTTACAGTTTCTAAAGATATTGAAAAAGCTAGTTGGTGGCAAATGTTTTTAAAAAATTTGAAGCATGTAACTGCTGGGCAAATTTTAATAAAGTAAATGTCAAATTGGCAAGAAAAGATTGTCTTTTCTTGCTTTTATTCTATAATAAAAATAGGTGACGACTTGTGCAAAAGAAGAAAAAACTTAAATTAAAAAAAGCCGTGATTTTTAAAACTTTGGCTTTTATTATTTCTTTGATGAGTATTTGGATTTTTGTTTTATTTTTACGATTAAATGTATTACCAATAGGATATTTATTATTAATTTTCCTTGTTTTGTTAGGAATTGATGTTGGTCTTTATTTTTTGCTTTCAAAGAAAAATTCAACTTGTCGAATGATTGGAACTTTTTTAGCGATCGGTCTTTTTGTTTTTTACTATATTGGTATGAATTATCAAAATGTTACTTTAAATTTTTTACATCAACTAACTTTTTTAAATATTCAAACAGAAAAGTATCAGGTTATTGTTTCTTCTGATAGTACGTTAAATTCTTTGAATGATTTGTCTAGCCATACCGTTGCTTATGTAAAAAATCGTGAAGGCGCTAGTAAAGCATATGATAAAATAAGTAAGAAAAAAGAAATTGTAAAGAAAGAAACCGATGGTGTAGGAGCATTAGTTACAGGTTTTTTACAGGAAGAATTAGATATTATTTTGCTTGAACAAACCGAAGAAGAATTATATAACGAGATAAGTAGCGAATTTAGAGAAAATCATAAAGTCATTGATACGGTGAGTGTTGAAGTTCAAAAGGAAGATTTTAAAAAAGATGTAAAAATTACTCAAGAACCTTTCAGTGTTTATATAACGGGTGTAGATACATATGATGGGATCAACAGCGTAGCTAGAAGTGACGTCAATATGATTATTACAGTAAATCCTGTTACGCATAAAATTTTACTTACTTCAATTCCGCGAGATTATTATGTGAAAATTGATGGTGACACGACTGGTTTAAATGATAAATTAACGCATGCTGGTTTGCAGGGCGTAGATGTCAGCATTAAAACAATTGAAAATTTGTTAGATATGGATATCAATTATTATATTAAATTTAATTTTACAGCTTTAACTCAAGTGGTGGATGCTTTAGGTGGTATAGATGTTGATTCTCCGTTTGCTTTTACAGCTAATTATGAAGAAGATACCCATATTTACTATGAATTTAAAAAAGGAATAAATCATTTAGATGGAAAACAAGCTTTGGCGTATGTAAGGGAAAGATATAGTTTAAGAGAAGGAGATAGCGCACGTGCTAAACATCAACAACAAGTAGTAGAAGCTGTAGTAAATAAATTAACTTCTTCGACTATTTTAACTAAATATGGTGAACTATTAGGCAGTATGGAAGGCAATTTTGCTACTAATTTTGATTTTGATACAATTACAAGCTTTGCCAAAATGCAACTAAGTGAAATGCCAACATGGACAATTGAATCGCAAGTTTTAACTGGCTCTGATGCTTCGATGAAGACCGCATCTATTCCAAATTTGTATTCTTCAGTAATGATTCCAGATGAGGAAAGCGTTCATAGTGCTATTTCTAAAATTAATGAATTAACGGATTTAAAGTGAAAAAAACCTTTTCACTTTTTTTGCCTTTTTTTGTCGAAGTTGTTTAAAAATGATCAAAAATTCTCTATAGTAAAATAGGCAGGGTGAAAAAATGCTAATTTTACAAATGGAAGAAAAAAAAGATCATCTTTATGCAACTTTAGAAGGAAGTCTTACGTGTAAAGAAACCTATCAATTGGAACATTATTTAATTCCTTACATGATTAAACGTAAGACTAAAAGTTTAGTTTGCGATTGTAAGAAATTAAAAAAAATCGATTTTGATGGAAAATATGCTTTGTTAAAAGCTAAAGTCGTATTAAAAAAACACGGTGGCTCCTTTCTTTTGTGTGATGTGAAAGAAAAAATTAAAAAAGAATTGATTGGATATCGTATGCGCATACTCTAAAAGAATTGGAGGATACGAGTTGACACCAGAAGAACTCATTAAAGAAAACTTGCCTTTAATCAAACATATCGCTCAAAACTTTTACAACGTTTCTTTTGAAGATTTATTACAAGCTGGTGCCATGGGAATTTTAAAAGCTTATAAAAAATATCGACAAAATGGAACGACAAAATTTTCGACTTATGCTTATGATTATATCTTTGGCGAAATGTATGACTTTGCTATGAAGGATCGTAAGTTGAAAATAAGTAAAGACCTTGTAAGATTAGCTAAAAAAGTGGAACTTGCCAAGAATGCTTTAAGTCAAAAAATGAATCGAATACCTACGTACGAGGAAATAGCTTCATTTTTAGATTTAACACCACTACAAATTAGGGAAGCGCTTTTGGCAGTAAATGAGTGTATGAGTCTTGATGATGAAAGAGAAAATGAAAGAAGTTTGTATGAGACCATACCTGATAAAGAAAGCCTTTCAATTGATGAAAAACTCACCTTAGAAAGTAGTATAGAACGTTTATCAGATAGTGAACAAAAAATTATTCGGTATCGTTATTTTAGAGATTTATCACAAAGTGAAACGGCCAAACGCCTTGGGATGACTCAAGTGATGGTATCGAGATATGAAAAGAAAAGTTTAGAGCGATTAAAAAAATATTATGAAGTAGTCTGAAAGCTAGTAATAGCTTTCTTTTTTATTTAAAAAACTCAGATATCTAAAAGAATTTTTTACTATTTTTTTTATTTATGACTTTCTAAGTTTTTACAAGTAGTTTTTGCAAATTTCTTAAAAAAGTGGTGTTTTTGCTTGAAATTGTAGTTTACCCCCACGACTTAAAACACCAAAAGTGATTATTTTTTTAAAATTT
>CALVMI010000098.1 GCA_944345045.1 uncultured Bacilli bacterium
AAACTTTACCATTTGGTACATCAAGTTCCATATCAGGACCTTCAGCATCCATCAAATCAAATGGAAAATATTTTTCCCATTCATGTTCTTTAATTAACTCACGATGCTTTTCAGTTGAGTTTCTAGCCCCTTCATATGCTGTATTACACTCAACAACTGTTCCGTTTACATAATGCACCATATCTTTAACAAACTCTGGTCTCAAATAATTTTGATTACCATGTTCACCAGAATGCATTTTTACAGCAACTTTTCCTTCTAATTTTTTTCCTAAAGCTTCATAGGCTTTAATAATATTTTCTGGAGTTATCTCCTTAATAAAATAAACTTTCGCTTTTTCCACGTCTATCATCCTTTCTAAAATTATTTTTTACTTATCAAATATAATTATACAATATTTTATGTCCTATTTCAAAAAACAAGAAATTCCATATATATAACCTATATAAGTGTTTTCACCGGGAACTTCAATTGTAATATGACTAAACCAAGCCCTTTGGTTTCGCATGCCAGCGTTTGACATTCGCAGGAACAGTAATCACCACATCAGGCTCTAATGAGACCGCTTCTTTTCCTTCTTCTTGATAGAATACTAGAATTTTAAAAAATCTATTTTATCTTTTTTAATAAATAAATGAATTCTTCGGGCAGTTTTTCTTCTACTTTAGATTTTAACAAAGAGTTAATTCCATACATTGCTTCTGCAATAGATCCAACTATTGCACAATTAGTATCAGTATCACCACCCATTAAAAGCGTTAACTTAATTGCTTCATAAAAGGTTTTAGTATTATATAAAGCATAAAAGCAATTACCTAATGTTTCATAACAAGTCGTATTAAATTTTTTAAATGGACTATATTTTATTTCAATATTTAACTTTTTATATATTTCATCTTTAGTTAAACCTTTTCTAAAATAATAAATCATTAATGCAACCAAAGTTGCAGAACTAATAGCTTCATTAGAATTATGAGATGGAATTGTAGCCAATCTAGCGTTTTCTATAACTTCTTCTTCTGTATTAAATAAATACCCGACTGGAGATATTCGCATTAACGCCCCATTCCCACAGCTAATTCCTTGTGTTTTTCCTGCAGCCCATTTTATTAGTCCAGGAGAAAAAGCACTATTAAAATATGGACTAAAATTTGGCTTGTATGAAGAATATTTTTTTATATATGATCTTATATATTTTTCATAATCTCTATTATGTTGAATAGCATCTAAAATTGCCATTGTTAAAATTGTATCATCACTATAAAAAGCATTATCTTCTATAATTTTATCCATATTTACTGGTATTACTTTTTTTATTTGCGAATATTCATAAATACTTCCTGATAAATCACCAATTATGGCTCCATACATTTTATCACCTACTTTAACATACTATATTCTTCATCACTAACGGGTTCACACCATTCATTATAAGTATTTTCGCCAGGAACTTCAATAGCTATATGACTAAACCAAGTCCCTTGTTTTGCCCCATGCCAATGTTTAACATTTGCTGGAATTGTTATTACGGTTCCGGGTTCTAAAGATACTGGGCTTTTTCCTTCTTCTTGATACCAACCACTACCAGCAGTTTGTTTTTCCATTTCATCATCTCCATAAAAATAATATCACTTGGAGCACACTCCACGTCAAGAAAAATTACATAAAAAACAAAACTGCTTTACTATATTTCAATAAAAATTATGAATACATCTGAAAATATCGTTCTACTAATTCATCTCTCTTTTTCTTCTGAGAAAGATCATCAGGAAACGAATAAAACTGAATAATATAATCAAAAATTTTACGAAGTTCTACCCCTTCTATGTAAATTTCATCTTGCTTAGCTTGTAAAGAAAAATTTTTGTTTCGATACTCAATCAACATTTTTTCATTCGGTTTTAATTCGAATTTAAAAGTTGGATTATTCTTGACGCTTTTCATGTATACCTCCTTTGAAAATATAGTATTTCCAGTACAGCGAAAAAGAAATCATTCCTTTTTTGAGACAATCATATTAGGTGCTTAATATGATAGAAAAAATAAGAGAGCTACGAGAATTTGAGGATTACTCTATGCGTGAGGTAGCAAACAATATTGGTGTAGCCAAAACAACTTACAGTTCCTGGGAATATGGCAAAGAAAATATTCCTTTAAAACATTTAGTAAGTTTATCAAAATTTTATAAAGTAAGCATTAGTTATCTTACAGGAGAAACCAAAGAAAAAGGAACAAGCAAAAATTATACATTAGATTCCAAAAAAATCGGAAAAAGACTTAAAGCTATACGCTTAAAAAATCATTATACACAAACGGAAGTTGCCAATTTCTTAAATATCGATCAACCAACTTGGTGTAATTATGAGACAGGAAAATATTTGATTAAAACTTTATATCTTCTTGCTTTTTCAAAAAAATTCAACGTTCCTGTAGAAACTATACTGTCAAACAAAGAATAAAACCCTCTATTCTTTTTTAAGTATACAAAAAAGAAAGATCTATTTCAAGAAAAAATGTTGCTTAAAGTCATAAAATGATTTTAACTATTTCTATGATTCTTTTTCCAAGCCTCAATATTGTCCAATCTTTCTTTAACTCGAGATTCTTTACCTTGTATTGTTGGCTTATAATAAACACGATCTTTTAAAGGCTCAGGTAAACAAGTCATAGTTGTAATCTTTTCTTGTGTATCGTGTGCATATTGATACCCTTCACCATAATGAAGTTCTTTCATAAGTTTAGTGGGAGCGTTTCTCAAATGTAAAGGAACAGGCTCAGCAACTTGCTCATTAGCGTCTTTCCAAGCAGCCTCATAGGCCACATATAAAGCGTTAGATTTAGGCGCGACAGATAAATAGGTGACGACTTCTGTCAAATTTACAG
>CALVMI010000099.1 GCA_944345045.1 uncultured Bacilli bacterium
GAAATACTTTTTTTTATTAACTTCATCCATCTATCCTCCTTTTATTCGACAACATTATATCATTTTTCTATTTTCATTTAAAGTTTTGCCTATTTTTTGTTGTAAATAAACTATCAAATATTGAGTATTTTTTTCTTTTATTATATAATTTTATATATATTGAATATGAAAGGGTGTTCTATGAAAGTTTTTCTATCTAAATTAAAAAAGGCAAATCTTGTTATGAAGATTTTTTATTTTCTAACTTTGATTTTATACTGGGTCAGTTATGGCTTTTTCTGTCGAAGTGTTTTATCTTTGACAGGAGTTGAAGATGTTATTCGAATAGTCGTTTTAATTGTCTCGGTGATTTTTGGCCTTGTTTACACTGTCTTTGGGTTGATCAAAATGTTTCAACATAAAAAAGTCGGGTTTATTATATTAGTACTTTTTGCAATTATTTTTGCAGCTATATTTGGAGTTGGTTCGTATTATATCGATAAAATTTATGGAGCAATTCAAAATATTACAGCTAGTGATACGAGTGCTTATACTACTGCAATTGTTACTTTAAACGAGACAGAATTTTCTTCTCAAAGCACTATTGGTATGATTACTGATGAAAGTGACCGAACAGGCTATATTTTACCAATGGAATGGATTAGTAAAGATAATCTAGAAAATCCTATTGAGTATTATAGTAGTACGTATGAATTGTTAGACGCTTTATATAATGGTGAAATTGAGGCAATTTTTATTAATAAAGATTATGTAACTTTGTACAGTAATGAAGAAAAATATCAAAATATTGCTAGTGAAACTAAAATAGTTCAGGAATATTCTAAAGTTATGAAAACTGAAGAAAGCGAACTATTAGTAAGCACTAAAACTCTTACTGAACCCTTTACGGTATTAGTCATGGGTGTAGACTCAGAAAGCACTAATGGATTAGATGCGAATGCTGCATTTAATGGTGATACCTTAATTTTAGTTACTTTTAATCCTAAAACTTTAACCGCAACTATGTTTAGTTTTCCAAGAGATTTATATGTACCAATTTATAATAGTTCAGGCAGAAATATTGGATTAAATAAAATTAATTCTTCTGCTGCTTACGGTACAGCTAGCACAGTAAATACCATTGAAAATTTAACTGGTATTGAAGTTGATTATTTTGTTAAAGTGAATTTTCAAGGAGTTATTGATTTAGTGAATGCAGTAGGCGGAATTGATGTTGATGTAGAAGAGCCCGATTATTCAGCGTATATTGCACGCTGGGGCGAAGGAAGATTATGTGAAAGTGGCGCTGATAGAACGTATACAAACATGGTATGTATGAATACTGGATGGCAACATTTAAATGGAGAACAAGCACTAGCCTATGCGCGTAATCGCCATGGATATTTAGAAGGTGATGTCGCACGTAATCGTCATCAACAACAAATAATTGAAGCTCTTGCTAAAAAAGTTACACAAAATGCAAATCTTGGTGAGTTTGAAAAACTTTTAGATACTATTAGTAATAATATTGCTACAAACATGGATACTTCACAAATATTGTCTTTTTATCAATCTTTAAAAGGAATGTTATCTAGAGCTTTAAGCGGCGATAGTTTTATTGATATTCAAAAAATGCAGCTTACATATTTTAGTTTTACTAACAGTTATGGTTTATCATGTCTAGGATATTATGTTGATAGTTTAAATGCTATTACTGAAGCGATGAAAGAAAATTTGGGAATTCTTAGTACCGAAACGATTACAACTATGAGTTATGATTACTCTGTAGATTATGAACAAAATAGTGAAATTATTGGACGTGGAATTTACTCTGGTGGAAAATATCCTGATAGTTCTGTTACGAGACCTCCGGTATCCAATGAAAATAATGACAACAATGAGAATGATAATACAGATGAAAATGATCAAAATTCAAACGACGATAATAATACTTCTGATGAAAATGATAGCAGCGATGAGCAGCCACCAACAGATAACACTGATCCAGAAGAACCTACTACACCACCAACGGAACCTACTGAAGATCCTAATGAAAAACCTGATGATGGAGAAAATAATGAAGATAATCAAGACGATAATACTTCTTCTACTCCTGAAGATCCTACATCAGGAAATGAATAAAGCCTTTGTCAAAAATGACAAAGACTTTTTTATTTATTATTTTCAATATAACTTTTTATATTTTCATTACTCTTAGCATTTAAAGTAAAATCAGCAAATTTTTGAGATTTATATAAAGGATAGGCTGCACAGCCAATCATGGCGGCATTATCAGTACAATATAAAATATTTGGAACATGGAATGTTACGTTATATTTTTGACAAACTTTATTTATTTCCTCTCTAAGTGTTTGATTTGCCGAAACTCCTCCAGCTAAAATCATATTTTTGATTCCTGTATTTTTTAAGGCTAATTCTACTTTTCTAGTTAATTCATCAATTGCTGTTTTTTGAAAGGAATGAGCTAAATCATTCACTCTAATTTCATTCCCTTTAACTGTTTCATTATGTACTAAATTTATCACAAAGCTTTTTAAACCACTAAAACTAAAATTATAGGTATCATCTTGCATTGGGCTAGGTAATTTATACGTGTCTTCACCTTTTAACGCAGCCTTTTCAATATTTGGGCCGCCAGGATAACTCATTTTAAGTACTCTTGCTACTTTATCAAATACTTCTCCCACTGAATCATCAATTGTACTTCCTAAAATTTCCATATCCGTTTCACTTTTTAAAACTAGCAAATCGGTGTGGCCACCACTAACAATCAAAGCTAAAGTTGGATAAGTAATTTGATGCTCAATATTATTAGCATAAATATGTCCCATTGTATGATTTACGGCAATTAACGGCTTATTATAGACTAATGACAAAGTTTTAGCACATTCTACACCAACTAGTAAACTTCCTAACAGTCCAGGTGCATAAGTCACTGCGATCGCATCAATATCATCTATACTTCCCGGAAATTTATTAAGTGTTTCTTCTAATACAAGCGTTATGCTTTCTGTATGCATACGACTAGCAATTTCAGGAACTACACCACCAAAATTGGCATGGGTTTTCATCTGAGTTGATATGGTTAATGCTTCGACAGTTTTACCGTTTTTAACAACAGCCATTGATGTCTCGTCACAAGAAGTTTCGATAGCTAATATTCTCACGTCTTTATTCATTTACTGCCTCTCTTTCCATTACATAGGCATCCTTCTTGCCATAATACTTTTTGCGAGTATGAATAACCTTAAATCCAAATTTTTGATATAAATTTATGGCAGGAAGATTATCTACTGCAACTTCCAATATAAAAGTGGTTTTTGGGTTGGCATTTGTGATCATATAGTCTAGTAAAGAGGTAGCAACTTTTTCTTGACGATGTGTAGGTAATACAAAAATATCTAAAACATCTGTCGAGTCAAGAACAGAGGAATATGTTAGAAAGCCAATTATTTTCTTTTCCTTTTCATAAACCAAAACATGAAAATATTCTTGCTCTGTTAACTTTACCAAGTCATATTTTTTAGAATAGTTTTCATGTAACTTTTCACCCATTTCATAAATAGCATGATAATCTTTTAATTCTGCTTCTCTAATCATTTTTCCACCTCAATTTTTTTGACATAAAAAGGATTAACAATATGTGACATAGTTGGCTCTTTTTTATGACTATAAGTAGCTAAATGATTATAATCAATTTCTTTGCAAAATTCTATCACTTTTGTCTTAGACCATTCTTCCCATTCACTCTTTTTTATGTATTCATAGCCGCTAAGTTTTTCACGTTCTTTCTTGGCTACATAATAACCATTTTTTTCTTCTAAAACTAAATAGCCCTCTGCCACTTTTTTTGTATATAATTCTAAACTTGTAATTGTTCGAATAGGAATATTAAGTGTATAAGCAAGAACTTTAGCAATGGTAACACCAATTCTAACACCTGTAAATGAACCTGGACCAATCACGACTATTACATCATCAATTTCTTGAATCGTTAGTCTAGAGTCACTTAAAAGTTTTACTAGAGATGGCATGCAAATGGTACTATGATCCTTTTTTTCAAATACTTCTACTTTGTTTATAAGTTGATTATCTTTGTAAATTCCAAGAAAGATAAAATCAGCATGTGTATCTATAAATAATGTGTTCATAACTACTCCTTATCTACGTGTTTGTAGTATACTTATTTTCCATTAGTTTGTCAAATAAAAATGCCCTATTACTATAGGACAGAATTGCAAACATCTTCGTATATTTTACCATGAGGTTTAAAAATTAAAACTCGCGTATTTTCATCAACAAAACGAAATTCGATATCTAATCTCTCATCAGGCAAATCATTCTCAATCATATCTGCCCATTCAATAATTGTAATACCACCTTTGGTAAAATAATCTTTAATGCCAATATTATCTTTATGCTCTTCTAAACGATAAACGTCCATATGAAACAACGGTAATTCTCCAGTATCATATTCTTTTACTATTGTAAATGTAGGAGATGTAATGGTTTCCTCAATTCCTAATGCTTGAGCAAAACCTTTGACAAAAACAGTTTTACCTGTACCTAGTTCTCCATTTAAGCAGATGACCATATTTGGAAATTTTTCACTTTCGATGTTCTGTGCTAATTCCAATGTATCCATTTCATCTTTTGATGTAAATCTATAATCCATATTATATCACCTATTGTTATTTTAATATACTAAGTATAATTTATGCAACATCAACTTGCAATTTGATATATATTTTACATTTATAAAAAAAGACCGTATTTTCTACAGTCAAGGTGCATATACACTTATTAAAAATATACATAGTATTAAGTAGTGATAGAAAGGAAAATGAGATATTCCTAATAAGCATATATAATATTCAAATACGAAATTTCGTATTTTTAAGCAAAAAAAAATTGGCAACTTCCTATTTTCGCTTATCACTATCGTCGGCGTTCTAGTGCTTAACTTCTCTGTTCGGGATGGGAAGAGGTGTACCCACTAGGCTATAGTCACCAATAAAGGATTTTGTCCTTTAAAAACAAGATAATGTATTACTCACAATTAAAATATTAAGTTAAATC
>CALVMI010000100.1 GCA_944345045.1 uncultured Bacilli bacterium
TTGTAGTATGAAACTGTTGTTCGATTATAATAAGCTCAATTATTTAATAAATTCATACGTTTTCATTTACTCCAATCATTGTCATATGTTCGATGAGCTTTATAGTCTCATCTATAATCTCCGATTGATCCACTACGAATAAGTTTTAGTAAACTTACCCCCCTTAGTTCCATTATCTAATTCCATGTTGTTCATTACTCCAATGATTTGCCATAACTCATTATTAAATTTGACATAGTTATTTGGGTTAGCACCTACATATCTTAAATTATTATCTTTTGTACGATCAAATTTTAATTCGTCTGTTTCCCCTTTAGCTAATATCTCGCAAGCTGCTTCTTCTTTATGCGTCTCACAATAACTTGTAAAATGAATCTCACATCTTACCGGATAATTTTCTATATTTTGGATAATTGGACTCCATGTTTCATTATCCCAACGAATTGTTGCATCACTTGTACAACTTGAGGCCTCTTCATCAAAAAGATATCCACTTGTATAAGAAGGAATTTCAGAAGTTTCTGTTTCATTTAAATAAATAGCCAATTCAATATTTTCATTTTGATTTATACGTTCTGAGGTTTGTTTTTTATTCAGTATACCCCCCCCCCAAACCCAGAACAACTAGACTGGCAAGAAGGATTCCACTTATAATTCTTTTTTTCATACTTTGAGTTCCTTCTTTCTATTATTTTGATTATATCAAAAAAAGAAGCTCTTTTAAAGCCTCTTAATTATCTTTGGCATTACCAAATATACTTAATAAATGTAAGAATAAATTAATATAATCTAGATATAATTCTAATGCACCATAAATTGCAAGATTATCCTCATTGATTAGATTCAATTCATCTAATCTTATAATTTTTTGAACATCGTATGCTGTAAATCCTATAAAAATAAGAACAATTGCAATGGATAAAATCAAGTCAAATGATGGACTATTTAAAAACATATTCACTAAAGTACATAGTAACACAGCCACTAAAGCCATCATTAAATATGTTCCTATTTTTGTTAAATCGATCTTTGTAACAACGCCTATAACAGCAAAAATAGCAAATACAATAGCTGTTATTAGGAAAACAAACATAACTGATGTTATTTCATAAACCACAAAAATACTTGAAAAAGTCAATCCACTTACAAATGAATATAACAAAAAACTTATTTTAGCAGTTATTGGTTTCATTTTTGTTATTCTAGTTGATAAGAAAATTACTAAAGCAAATTCAATAATTACAATTAAAATAAGACCCGTTGTACTCATAACATTAAACAGCATGTTTGGGTTTGCCGATATTATATAACCAGTTAAAAATGTTACTAAAAGGCCTATAAACATCCATCCAAATGTTTTTGATAAAGCTCTACTATTCAAATTTTTCCTCCCTTTCATTTACGTTTTTAGTATAACATATTCTTCTTCCTTTGTAAATTTGTCATAAAAGTATTACTTAACTGCAATATTTTTTTGAAAATAGAATAAATTTATTAGGATTTTATTTAAGTCGTTTTTGGATTTTTGCTAAAGCATACTTTGTACCCTTTACTATGCCATTTGTTTCTAAACTTCTAATAGTTTGATCTAAACTTTCATGATGATTTTTTCTCTGAAAAAAATTCACTATTTGTTTTTGCATTTCTGTTTTATCTGATGTAGTAATTTCTTTTTGAAGATTTTGGGGCAATTGTTTTTTAAATAAGCTCCAATTACTTTTTTGATCCATTTTCTTCTTATATTCTAAAATATCTTTTAAATCACTTTGATATAATTTTAAAAATTCTTCAAAGCTTCCTTCAACTATATTTTGAACCTTTTGAGGATTTTCAGCAAATTTCATTCTGGTATCTCCGATGTATGATAAAGAGCATAATGTAAAGAATAAATCTCTTATCGTGCTATCTGGTTTACTTAAAAGAGCAGCAATGAAAAGACCCATATATCTATTCTCGTCTATTTGTTCCCTAATTTCATCTGTACTTTTTATTTCTAAAATAGGTTTCTGAAATCTTCCCGGCAAATAAAAGGATGACCAGTTTTTTAAAGCTTCTAAAAAGAAGTGTTCTTCTACTACGCCATACTTAAATTCTTGATTAAGATAAGTAATATTACTTAAGTAAGTTAAACCAGTTTTACCAGTTAAAAGCTTTTTGGGAGCAGCTTTTATAAATAGTCTTCCTGTTATTGAGTAATCATTTGGATTTTTAATACTATTTTCTTGATGCCATTTTTTTAGATTTTTAACAATTAAAATCAAATCAATTTGACTTTTTTCATTTTCACTATAACCGGCTTGTTTAAAAACACCTGATCCATAACCATATGCTGCAACTACTTTTGGACGATGTTTTAAAAATGATTGTATAAGTTCTTCCATATTCCTCCTAGACATTAAATCTAAAGTAAACAATATCTCCATCCTGCATAATATAATCTTTGCCTTCTAAATAGAGTTTTCCAGCTTCTTGAACTTTTTTTTCATCTTTTAATTCTTCTAAATCGTTGTATTTCATAATTTCAGCTTTGATAAATCCTCGTTCAATATCGCTGTGAATTAGACCTGCTGCCTTTTTAGCAATCGTTCCTTTTTTAAAAGTCCAAGCACGACATTCATCTTTTCCGACAGTAAAAAATGTTTGAAGTCCTAATAAATCATAAGTAGCAAATATAAGTTTATCTAAACCACTATGGGAAATACCAATCTCTTTTAAAAAGATTTCTTTATCACTTTCTTCTAGTTCAGCTAATTCGCTTTCTAATTTGGCACACATTACAATGACACCGGCATTTTCTTTACTTGCATAATTCATAACTTCTTCTGTAAACTGATTTTTGCCTACAACTGCATCTTCTTCATTTACGTTTGCTACATAAATAATCGGTTTAGCTGTAATGAAATTGAAACTTTTTAGTAAAACAGACTCGTCTTCCGTAAATTCTATTCGTCTTAGAGGAACATTGTTTAATAAGGCCTCTTGACATTTCTTTAATGTTTCTAATTCTAAAATAGCTTCCTTATCTTTTGTTGTTTGAGCTTTTTTTTCGATTTTAGAAATTCGATTTTCTACAATTTCTAAATCAGCTAAAACTAGTTCTACATTGATAATATCCATATCTCTTACAGGATCTACGCTTCCTGTTACGTGAATAATATTTTCATCTAAAAAACATCTTACTACTTCTACAATCGCATCTACTTCGCGTATGTGTGATAAAAATTTGTTTCCTAATCCTTCTCCTTTACTTGCGCCTTCTACTAAACCGGCGATATCTGTAAATTCAAATGAAGTAGGAACAGTGCTTTTTGGCATATAAAGTTGTTCTAAAAATGTAAGTCTAGAATCTGGTACAGTTACCACACCTACGTTTGGATCAATTGTTGCAAATGGATAATTTGCCGCCAAAATATGTTTCTTTGTAATTGCATTAAAAAGAGTTGATTTACCCACATTCGGTAAACCAACTATACCTGCTTTTAAAGACATGAAAAACCTCCTTTATAATACGGTACTTCCGTTAATACCTAATGGTAATCCTATAATATACCAAAGTACAATTAAAATCAAGAATACAATTAAAGATGCAAATGCAAACGGAAGTTGATATCTAATTGCTGAGAATAGACTAATCGGTTTTTCGTCTTGATTATGTTTATTAAGTAGCGACAAATAAATTACGAAATAAGCCATGATTGGTGTTAAACCCATTGTAACACTTTCACCAAATCTAAAAATTATTTGTGCAAATTCCGGAGTTAGACCAGCATTCATAAATACTGGTACTGCAATTGGAGCAATAATACTCCATTTAGATACAGATGCTGGTAAAACAAGCGTTGAAAAGGCAGATACTACGAAAAGCAAAAGAATAAGCGGAATTCCTTCAAAACTGACAATTCTAAATAAGCTTGCTAGATAAGCTGTAATCACAGTTCCAATATTTGAGTATTTAACAACACTTACAAATAGGGAAGCTGCCAGAATAAGAACTAATGTTTTTCCAATTCCATCTAAAGAATAGCCTAATGCGTCTACGAAATCTTTATTGTTTTTAATCGTTCTAGCTCCTAATCCATAGAATAAACCTAAAATCAAAAAGAAAATTGTTACTACGAAAACAAAACCATTTGAGAAAAATGAATTATAGCTAAAGAGTTTATCCACATATAAAATTTGACTATTATCTAGCAAATTGCCTGAAAAAGGTAATCCGGGAACTATGTTATATAAAATAATTAAGAAGTAGATTGAGGCAGCAAATACAGCAAAAATTAAGCCACGTAATTCTCTTCTAGTAAGAACTTTATCTTCCATTTCTTCTTCCTCAGAAATTTGATTACTAAATTTTTTAGCAATAACATTTTCTGTAATCCAAGTAATTAAGAAAGATAAAACAAGAACTGCGGCTGCCATGATAAAAACACCACTGATGGAAGCCATACGATAGCTTAAATCGATTACTCTTGCTGAAAGAAGTGATTGAGAAAGTAATGAGCTATCTAAACTAGTAAAGATAAAAGATACGCCGGCTCCACAAGTAAGACCCGCAAAAGAGGCTACGATTCCAATTAATGGATTTCTTTTACCATATTTAAATACGGCCGCGCTTAACGGAAGCATGACAACATATGAGATATCTCCCATTAAACTAGCAACTACGCTTAAAAAAACTAAAATAAATGTTACAGTATTTTTTTTCATTTTCTTGGTTAAGAAAGTTATCGCTGTTTTTAAAAAGCCACTTTTTTCCATAACTCCAAAACCAATTAAAACAATTATCAAGCTGCTTAAAGGGGCAAAATTCACAAAGTTCGAAACAGTGGAACTAAAAATGTATTTCAATCCTTCAAAGCTAAAAACATTTTCAACTCCGACGATCTCTGTGGAATATTCAAAAGTTGTTGGACTTATTGAATAGGTAATTTGTTGAAATTCTAATAAGCTTAATATACCGCTTATTATCATTATGATTCCTGTTAGAATTAAAAAAGTCATAACAGGGTGGAGGGTCATTTTATCTTTTATTTTACTCATTTTTTTCACCCAATACTTTTTTTAACTTTCTTTCAAACTCTAAACGATCCATCATAATTTCACGACCACAGTTGCAGCATTTTAATTTTATATCAACACCCATTCTTGTTATTAACCATTCATTCGTTTGACAAGCATGAGGTTTTTTCATAACAACATGATCATTTAAATTATATAATTTCTTTTCCATTATGCACCTCGATCTGATTATATGGCATTTTGATATTTTCTCTTTCATAAGTTTCTTTAACCATTTTTAAGACAGTTCTTTTAACATTTGATTGTTCACTAGACTTACAGTAGATCATTAAAGAATAATTTATGGCTGATGCATCTAACTTATCTATTCCTAGATAACTGCTGTCTTCATAAACATTTGGAAGTTTTTTTACTTCTTCGACAATTCTTTTTAAAATTGTCTCTACTTTTTCTGTGTTTTCTTCATAAGCTGTTGGCACATCTATTTTTAGGCCTGCTCTTGCTTGTGATAGATTCACTACTGAATCTACTAAATGATTAGCAAAAATATAAATTTCGCCATTTGAACCTTTTATTTTTGTGCTTTTTAAAGTTAATTCTATAACTTCTCCAGTAAAATTGTCAATTCTTATAGTGTCGCCAATTACATAGTAATTATCTAAAAGAATATTAATTCCACTCATTAAATCTTCCACAGTATCTTGAAGCGCCAAACCTAGAACTACTCCTGCTATTCCTAATGAAGCTAAAATACCTTTTGTATCAACACCATATACTTCTAAAATCATCATGATTGCAATAGCATAAACAAAAACTCGTAAAACATTTATTATTAGTTCAACTATTGTAGTACGTTTTTTTCCTAGATAATTATTGCTTGGTTTATTAAAAATCTTATGTACAAGCAACTTTAATACTTTTACCGCAATTAAGGCTACAACAATAACTATAATAGGTGCGATCACCTTTTCTTGAAAGATAAAATCGACAACTTTTTGCATTATACACCTTCTATTCTAATTCCTAAAATTTCCAGTATCCTTTCTAAATCTTTTTCTGAATCATACGGAATTTCTATTTTCTTTTTATTTATTTTTACTTTTGTCCCCACTTTTTCACGCATTAAGCGTTCATAAATGGTATTGCGAATAGATTTCGTTTCCTGAACTCGATATTGATGTTGTTTTTTAGGAATATCACTTGCTTGAATTTCTTTTTCTAATTCACGAACGCTCATGTTATCTTTAACAATTTTATTAGCAAGTTCCATGATTTTTTCATTATCTTCTAGTTTACTTAGAGCTCTAGCATGTCCCATAGTAATTTGCTTTTTTTCAACTAACTCTTTGACAGAAGTAGGAAGCTTTAAAAGTCCTAACATGTTCGTTACATGGCTACGGCTTTTACCAAATTTTTTAGCAAATTCTTCTTGAGTCATATGGCCAAGTTCAATAATTTTTTGGTATGCTGAAGCTTCATCCATTGGATTTAAATCTTCTCTTTGAATATTTTCAAGAAGAGCAATTTCCATCATTTCTTGATCATTAAAGTCTTTTACGATAGCAGGTATTTTTTCTAAACCAGCTATTTTAGCCGCTTTTGTTCTTCTTTCACCTGCGACTAATTCATAGCCTTTAATTGTTTTTTTGACGATGATAGGTTCGATTATACCATGCTCTTTGATAGAATCAGCTAATTCTTGTAAAGTTTGTTCGTCAAAGGTTTTTCTAGGTTGATAAGGATTGCTTCGAATATCTTTAATATTGATTTCTAAAATATCATTTTTAGCCGTATTTTTCACAATATCTTTTTCAAAATTTTCAAAATTAATTACTTCATTGGAAAATAATTGTTCTAAGCCTTTTCCTAATGCCTTTCTTTTAGTCTCCATTTCGACTAATCACTTCCTTTGCTAAATTTTGATAAGCAAGTGTAGCTCTTGAAGTAGGATCATAATCACTAATTGGTTTTCCATGAGAAGGTGCTTCAACTAAACGAACCAAACGAGGAATTATTGTATTAAAAACTTTGGATTTAAAGCATTTTCGAACTTCTTCGATAATTTCTAAACCAATATTTGTACGGCCATCAAGCATTGTAAGTAAAACGCCTTCAATTCGCAAATCAGGATTTAAATTTGATTGTACTAAAATAATTGAATTTAGAAGTTGTGTAATTCCTTCCAAAGCATAGTATTCGCATTGAACAGGAATTAATACAGAGTTGCTTGCTACTAAAGCATTCATCGTGGAAATTCCAAGAGAAGGCTGACAATCTATAATGATATAATCGTATTTCTCTTTTATATCTTCTAATACGTTTCGCAATTGCTCATTTTGTTTAAACGTATTATCTTCCAACATTTTTTTAACAAACTCTACATCTATTCCGGCTAAGTTAATTGTTGCTGGGATTATAGATAAATTTTTAAATTTTGTTTTGATAATTGCATCTTTAATATCACATGCGCCCGTAATAACATCATATATGTCATTATCAAAATCATTACTATTCAACCCAAGACCATTAGAAGCATTTCCCTGGGGGTCTAAATCAATTAGTAACGTCTTTTTTCCCTCTTTTCCTAAAGCTGCTGCTAAATTAATACTCGTTGTTGTCTTGCCAACGCCACCCTTTTGATTTACTAATGAAATAATTTTTGCCATAATACCACCTTCTAATTTCAGTCTATTAACATTGTACCAAATTTCTGACGAAAAGTCAGTAGTCTTAAGTAAAAAAATATTGCAAAATAAAAAGTGTTGGATTATTATAAATCTCGCTAAAGAAAGAAAATAATCTCAACACATTTCTTATTATACACAAAATAGGAAATTTGAAAAGATTAAATTTCTCTCTTTAGTAAAAATGAAGGGAGTTTTTTTATGAATACGAAAGAAAATCAGAAAATGTGGATAAATAAAGTTCACGAAAATTTACTATTAAGAGGAAGGAGCGAAAAAACATTTATTAATTATCGATGCAGATTAAAAAGTTTTTTTAAATATTTTAACCAAAACACAAATATTCAAAAATTAAGAGAAGAACAAATCATTCAGTTTCTTAATGATTAAATTTATTAAAACAAATAGATGTAAAGCTACATATAATGTTGCTGTTTGTTCTATTAGATTATTTTACTTAGTTTGTTTTAATGTTTCATTAAACAGATTATTAACATAAAGTACTAATTTTGTCTTTAGAAATTCAAGCCGTTATGTATTTTTTATTCATTTGGTAATATTTTTGCTTCTTAAAATACTGTGCTTCAATTTGTTCTAAGTCTCTTTTAGGATGATAATTTGCCTCGGTTAAATAAACAATTAATTCGTCAGGTGTTTTAGATAACATAGCTTTAATAAAATTTAGTAAATGCTGTTCTAAAGCGTTATAGAGATGATATTTTTTGTTTTTTATAATTGAAATAACGGTATCAATTTGCATTTCATAATACAAAATGCCATCAATATTCATTTTTCTAATTTCTTTGCTTTTCGTCGAGTAACTTAAATAGTTTACCACAACTGTTTTGGCATCTGAATCATGGCTTTTGCTTTTAAAAATTACATCATCATCCATGCAATAAATAATTGTATAATTTTTCATTTTTTCTCCTTTCTAATATCATTAAAGCAAGAAAAAATGTTTATTGCAAATTACCAATTTATACTTTTTGGATATACACAATCTATCTTTTTAAAATTCTGATAAAACCAATTTTGCAAATTTGTAAGATAAATATTGCCAATTTTTAAAATTTGTAAAAATTTAAAAAAGAAGAGAATTTAGATTATTTCTCTTCTTCATCTATTTTTTCAGCCTCTTCTATGGCTTGTTCCAATTCTTCTTTAGTCATTTTTGATGAGCCTTTAATTTTTAAAGCTTTTGCTTCTTCTCTTAATTTTGTAAGTGTTGGTTCATCGCTGATATCAAATTCTTGATCCTCAATTTTACCAGTTCTTACTAATTCATCTATTTGTTCTTTTGTGATAGTTTCTTTTTCAATCAACGTATGACTTAAAAGCATGACTAAATCTTTATTTTCTTTTAAAATTTTCTTAGCATTTTCATAACATTCCATAATAATCTTACGAGCTTCTTGATCAATTTCTAAAGCAACTTTATCAGAATAGTTACGCGTTTTATTATAATCACGGCCTAAGAAAACATTTTCACCTGAATTCGATTCATAACGAATTGGTCCTAAATCACTCATACCGTATTCAGTGACCATGCTTCTTGCAAGTTCGGTCGCTCTTTTAAAGTCATCACTAGCACCAGTTGTAATATCATCTAAGAATAATTCTTCAGCAGCACGACCACCTAATGAACTTGTAATTATGGCAATCATTTCGTTTCTAGTGTATCTAGTTATATTATCTTCTTTAGGTGTATATGCGGTGTATCCTCCGGCCATTCCTCTTGGAACAATCGTGATTTTTTGAACTTCCATAGCATCTTTTAATTTTAAGCCTAACACAGCATGTCCAGATTCATGAACAGCAGTTAACCATTTTACATCATCGCTTACTTTTCTTGATGTTTTAGCTGGACCCATCAATACACGATCTGTCGCCTCATCAATATCTTGTAAAGTGATAGCCGGCTCATTTTTACGAACAGCAAGTAATGCTGCTTCATTCATTAAGTTTTCAAGATCAGCACCTGAAAAGCCGGATGTTCTTTGACTAATGCTTTTTAAATTAACATTAGAAGCCAGAATTTTGTTTTTAGCATGAATTTTCAATATAGCTTCACGTTCTTCTGTATCTGGTAAATTTACTGTGACTTGTCTATCAAATCTTCCTGGACGTAATAACGCTGGATCTAGAACGTCTGGACGGTTTGTTGCCGCGATAATAATGATTCCTTCATTAGCGCCAAAACCATCCATTTCAGTTAGTAATTGGTTTAGCGTTTGTTCTCTTTCATCATGACCCCCGCCGATACCTGAACCTCTTTGGCGTCCAACAGCATCAATTTCATCAATAAAGATTAAGCAAGGAGCATTTCTTTTTGCTTCTTTAAACATATCTCTTACACGACTAGCACCGACTCCGACAAATAGTTCCACAAAGTCAGAACCACTTATATAATAAAATGGAACATTTGCTTCACCAGCAACAGCTTTGGCAAGCAAAGTTTTACCAGTTCCTGGAGGGCCTACTAATAGAACTCCTTTTGGAATACGTGCACCTAAGCGTTGAAATTTCTTTGGATTCTTTAAGAAGTCAATCAATTCCGCAACTTCTTCTTTTTCTTCTTTTAAACCAGCAACATCACTAAAGCGAACTTTACCTCCGTCACTTGATAATTTTGCACGGCTTTTTCCAAAATCCATTGATCCTTTATTACTATTGGCCATTTTCACAAAGATGAAGTATGTTGCACCCACCAAAATTAATAATGGAACAACATTAATTAAGATATATACCCAAGAGATTGTTCCTGGATCGGGATTTGTCTCATAAACTTCCAAATTTGCTGATTCTGCATACTTCACGATATTAGATAGTTCTGCTTCAACTACTGTCGCTCTAAACTGCTCATTTTCTGCATAATCAGAAAGTTTACCTTCAATGTAATATACACTTTCTTCACTACTTGGAGTAATAGTAAGTTCCGTTACATTTTTATTTGCTATTTCACTTAATAATTCACCAGTAGTTAATTCATTTGTGATTGTTCTTCCAAGATTTAGGACACTTAGAACAACAAATATAACTACTACTAAAATTAGATAAGGAAATAGATTTTTCATTGCATTTTGATTTGTTCTTTTCATCAACATTTTTCCTTTCTTTTGATATACTTGTATATTATATCATAATTTTCGTTTTTGTCTAAATCATATTTTGATTTCTTTAAACCTAACAACCACAAGACTGTTCCGTTGCTATCTATAAGTATAGGAATTTTATCTTTTTCACTACCTTTTATTTTACTATTTATTAAAATATCGTTTACCTTTTGATGACCATTTAAATTCTTAGTTTCCATTTTCATTCCTGGTTTTCTTGTCGTTATATAAAGCGGCAAAGCTAATTCTTTGGAATTTAAATGGATTTCATAATTGCTTTTTGATTCATAGGAGTCTAGCCTTTTTATTACATCTTCATTTGGTAAGATGGTCGTTCCTTCACATTTTATGCAATAAGTTTGATTTTTTTGTTCCTTTTCTAGCCAAACATATCCATTTCTTTTTAAAAAGATGTATTTATCAGGAAAATTTAATGTTATATTTGGATTTTTAGAATAAACGTTTTGTAGAAAAAGAGAAATATGCTTGTTGGTTACCCTATCAATCTTTTCTTGATAGATCCTTTTTAAATACTCTTCAACATAAGCTTTTTGCGTGTGTTTTGAAAGTTTTAAAAATTTTTCTATATAAATTTTTTCTTGCTCTTCCACTTGATTCTTTTTTTCTTCAATTGTTTCAATAATTATCTTATTTTTTTCCTGTAGTGTTTGGCTAAATTGCAAAAACTTACTAGGATAATTGGAATTTTCATTTTCAATAATAGGAAGAATTTGGTGGCGAATTCGATTACGGAGATATTTATCATCGTTATTTGATTCGTCTTCTACATAAGGAATATGGTTTTGGTCTAAATATTCATATATTTCTTTCTTTTTTTTAGAAAGTAACGGCCTTAAAATGACTTTATCATTCCAAATCGATTCTTTTTTTAAGCCGGCATATCCTTCTAAAGAACTTCCTCTTAAAATTCGCATAAAAATTGTTTCCACTAAGTCATCTGCATGATGAGCTGTTAATATATATTTCACATGATTTCTTTTTGCGATTTCAAAAATTTTTTCATAACGGATTTTTCTTGCTTCTTCTTCGGTAAATCTTCCCTTTGTATATTCAGAAATTTTATAATATTCTAATGGAATATTTCTTTTTGCTGTATATTCTTTTACAAATTGATATTCCTTCTCATTATTTTCTCTTGTATGATGATTAATATGTACACATATTACTTTTCTTTTAGCCTTTTCTAATAATGAAAGCAGACACATCGAATCCGGGCCACCGGAGAGTGCTAGAATGCAGGTCTCATTATCAGGAATTTTTGCTTGTAAATATTTTTCTATTTCTTTCATAATCACTCCTAAAGAAACCATTTTTATTGTACTAAATTCTCAGCATATTTTCAACCTTTTTTAGCACTTATGTTTCTCGAGTGTTAATCTCTTTTAAATGAGCTTGTAAAGTTTGATTGCCATTTTTTTGCTCATACGCTCTTATAATTGTGATAAAAGCTCTTGGATCAATTAGTAAAATTCCTTCTTTAATGGCATAGTAATCTCTTTTTTTGATAGCACAAAAAAGTGTTTTTCTTTTGCTTTTAGTAAAAACACCTGTAGTATTTAAAACGGTTACATCATAATTGCATTCCTTTGTTAAATATTCTTTAATTCTATTTGTCTTTTTAGATTGAATAAAAAAAATTTGATTGCGATTTATTTTTAACATGGTTCTATTAGAGATTTCGCTTAGTAAATAAAGAACTAAAAGAGAATAAAGCATTGTTGTAAAGCCAAAAGTTAACAAATTTAACACAACTATCATACCGTCTATATATAAAATACATTTACTTATTGGAATTTTGCAATATTTAGACATAATTTGATTTAAAATATCTGTGCCACCAGTAGTATAATCGCATTGATAAATTAGTCCGTTTCCTATACCTCCTATGACACCCCCTAATAAAGCGATAATAATTAGATCTAGATCAGGAAAAGTTATATATTGTGTAATATTAGCAGTTAAAGAAATAAAGATTGGAAATAGAATTGAGCCAATTATGCTATTTTTTGTTTTCTTCCATCCTAAAATACTATAGCTAATTAAAAGAAGAAATATGTTTGCCATCAAAATAAAAATTCCTTCATTAATTCCAACTAATCTATTTACAATTATAGCAAGACCACTTACACCACTGGCCGCGAAGTTATATGGTGATAAAAACAAATTGAATGAAAGCGATAATAAAAATACTCCTAGTATGACTGTCAAATACTTTTTAATTTTTTTCTTCATCTTTTCCTCTTTTTAATAATGATTCAATTATTCCTTTTATATCGCCATCTAAAACTTTTTCGACATTACTTGTTTCATAATTACTTCGTAAATCTTTAATTAATTTATATGGTTCTAAAACGTAATTTCTAATCTGACTCCCAAAATTGATATCGACATTTTCCCCTTTTAATTTACATATTTCCTGTTCTTTTTTATCAATTTCTAACTGATATATTTTATTTTTTAAAATTTTCATGGCTTGCTCTTTATTTTTTAGTTGACTCCGCTCATTTTGACAAGTTACTACAATCTTGGTTGGAAGATGGGTAATACGAACAGCAGAATTAGATGTGTTTACAGATTGGCCACCAGCGCCGCTTGAATGATATACATCTATTTTTAAATCGCTCTCTTTTATATCAACAATGACTTCATTATTGTATTCAGGAGTTACAGAAACAGATGCAAATGAAGTATGTCTTCTTGCCCCCGCATCAAATGGGGAAATTCTGACTAATCTATGTACGCCTTTTTCATTTTTTAAATATCCATATGCATATTCACCTTTTATATACAGAGTAGCGCTTTTAATCCCTGCTTCTTCACCTGCTTGTTCTTCAATCAAATCATAAGAAAAATTGTTTTTTTCACAAAACATTTTATACATTCTAAGAAGCATACTTGCCCAGTCACAAGATTCTGTTCCTCCTGCTCCAGGATGAATCTCTAAGTAACAATTCAAATTGTCATACGGGCCACTTAATAATGTATCTAATTCAATTTCATCTAATTCTTCGGAAATTCTTATAGTTTCGGTTTCTATATCTTTTATTTCTTCTTCGTTTAACAAAGAAAGTAATTCTAAATTATCATTAATTTCCTTTTGAAGATTTTGAACTTTTAAGACAACTTTCTTTAAATTAGCTAATTTTTTATTTACTGAATTCGCGTGATTTACATCTTGCCAAAAATCTTCTTTAGAAGCCTCTTGTTCTAACTTAGCAATTTCTTTTTCCTTTTTTTCTAAGTCAAAGAGACCTCCCTAAATCTTGAATTCTTTTTTGATAATTTAATAAAACTGTTCTTAATTCATTTTGAGTCATAGTCTTATCCTCCAATTTAATTATAATGAAAAAGCTGTAAATACACAAGTAATAAACAAACAGGCGTATTTCCTGTTTTTATCTTTTTAATGAATTATTGCATTTATGCGGTTGAATTGCTAATGATTCGACATTTTCAAGATCGAGTTGCTTTCTTTGACATTCATCTAACAGTAGTAATATTTGTTTTTCCTTTTGTAATAGAATTTTTAAACTTGTGGTTAAATCATCGTGAATCTCAGATATTACTTTTTCTTCTTTTGGCGAGGAAAATTCTAAATTTTCCGTGTTATTATTAATTTTTTGCATGACTTTTAAAGCTGTATTTAATAGTATTTCTTGTTCTTCTGTCATATTTCCTCCTAAATCGGTTTTATGTAGGTATTCTATCATTTAAAAGTATTAAATACAAACTTTTTTATAATTTTTTTATGTTTGTATACATTCTGGGATGATAATTATTCTTTCCGTAAAAACGAATAGCATTTTCATTATATGCAAACACATCTATTAATACATATTCGCAATTTTGACTTTTAAAATATGTCTCCATGGTCTTTAAAAGTTGTTGACCTATTTTTTGTTTTCTTGCTTTTTGGGAAACAATCAATTCTGTAACTACTCCTCTTTTAGGGCATTTATAATCGAGATAGTCATATTTTTTATAATTAGGAATTGTTCCCATAATTACGCCTATCGCTTTTTCGTTTTCCACCGCAATAAAGCATTTCCCCTTATTTTCTTTAATGTCTTCCATATCTAATTCAAACATTTTTTCGCGATAATCGGGATGCAAACAGTCTAACTCATCTTCATCTATCGCAAGAATATATTCTTCTAGCTCCACCAGCAAATCTTTTACATCTTCTGAGTATTGTTTTGTATATTCGATAATTTTCATAAGCTTTCATCACGGATCATTTTAATGGCCTCTGGTAAGTAGTTAATTGTATCTCTAGCGATCATGCTAATGTCTGTATATTTGCCCTCGGCAAGACTTCCGGCTATTCCATTTACCACCGCAGCAGCTGCAATTGTTAAAATATCACATTTTAAATATCCTAACATACCAGCTATAATTCCTGATAACACATCTCCACTACCACTCGTGGCCATTCCTGGTGTACCATAACTTGTTAAATATACATTTTTGCCATCTGTAATTGTTGTAGTACTTCCTTTTAGCAAAAGAATCACATTATTTTCTTTTGCAAACGAACTAGCAATTTCAATTTTATTTTGATTAATTTCTTCAATTGTTAGACCTGTTAATCTTGAAAATTCTTTTAAATGAGGTGTAAGAACAATATTAGCAGAACTCTTTTTTAGTATTTCTAAATGATTTACTAAAGCATTTAAGCCATCGGCATCAATAACAAGATAACCGGTAAAGTTTTCTAAAATGTATTTTAAAATATTTAAATGATCTATAGTATTTGTCCAACCCATACCTATTGCTATAACATCTAAATCCTTTATAGCATTTTGTATATCTTCTAGATTATTATATGGATAAAGGGTTTGTTCAATTAAATAAGGTGACACAGAATTTACAATTTCACTAGGTACAATTACTCTTACTAAACCGCAACCACTTCGTAAAGCAGATAAGCTCATACTTGCTAATTTGATAGCGCCACTGTAATTAACTGAACCTCCTAAAAGTCCCACTTTTCCAAAATCGCCTTTATTGGCATCTTTATCTCTTTTCAAAAACAATTCTTTTATATCTTTAATTTTTATTTCTTTAACCATTTACGCTTTCCTTTACCTTTCTATGCTCAGAATACTATATGCTTTTATCTTTGTCAAGGAAGGAAAAATCTATAAAAAATAGCTAAGGTTTTCCCTTAACTATTTTGCCATAAATTTACATACTAATGAAGCAATTTCCGTTGGATTTTCAATTGGTAAACCCTCAATCATTCTGGCTTCTGCATATAAAACTTTTGCATAGTCTTGTAGTTCTTTTTTGTTTTTCTTGCCTAACTTTTTTAGAGTTTTGGCAATTTCATGATTTTGATTAATTTCTAAGACTTTAGAAGCTTTTAGGCCATTATTAAGTGGCATATTACTTAAAGTTTTTTCCATTTCCACAGAAATTTCGCCTTTACTACTTAAACATACTGGATGTTCTTTTAATTTATTTGTGAAACGTATTTCCGTTACTTCTGAAATAGATTCTTTCATAATATCAAACATTTCTTTAGCTTCTTCATTAGCTTTCTTTAGTTCTTCTTTTTCTTCTTCTGTATCGAAATCCGTGTTCTCACCACATACATTAACAAAATTTTTCTCTGAATAGTTTCTTAATGTCATGAAAACAAATTCATCAACTTGATCTGTACAATAAAGCACTTCATACCCTTTTTCTTTAGCAGATTCTACCTGTGGAAGCATTTTGATTTGACCAATAGTTTCTCCACAAGCATAGTAAATGTTTTTTTGATCTTCTTTCATATGATTTACATATTCTTTTAAAGTCGTTGTTTTTTCATCAATTGAAGAAGTGTAAATCAATAAATCTTGCAATTTATCTTTATGCATTCCAAAGTCGTTATAAATTCCATATTTTAATTGAAGTCCAAAATCTTTAAAGAATTTTTCGTAATCTTCTTTCTTTTCTTCCAACATTGTTTCTAATTCTTTTTTGATTTTATTTTCAATGGAATTCGCGATTGTTTTTAAAATACGATTTTGTTGTAGTGTTTCTCTTGAGATATTTAATGTTAAATCTGGGCTATCAACGACACCTTTTACAAAGCTAAAATAGTCTGGTAGTAAATCAGCGCATTTTTCCATGATAAGAACACCGTTTGAATAAAGTTGTAATCCTTTTTCATACTCTTTTGAATAGTAATCATATGGTGCATGGCTTGGAATATATAGTAAAGCAGTATATTCAAATGTTCCTTCAGCCTTAATATGCATGTGTCTTAAAGGTGTTTCATAATCATTAAATTTATCTTTATAGAATGTATTATAATCTTCATCACTTACATTTTTCTTTTCTCTTCGCCATATTGGGGTGAGTGAGTTGATTACTTCAATTTCTGTGACGGTTTCGTATTCATCTTCATCTGATTCATTTTTCTTATCTTTTAAATGAGTATGACTTACTTCCATTTTTATAGGATAAGTTATGTAATCACTGTATTTACGAACTAAAGATTCTATTTCGTAAGTCTCTAAATATTTAGAATAGTTTTCTTCTTCACTATCTGGTTTAATTGTTAAGATTACTTCTGTTCCAAAAGTATCTTTGTCAGCAGGAGAAATAGTATATCCATCTATACCACTTGATTCCCATTTATTTGCTTCATCGCTTCCGTATTTTCTACTGATAACTTCTACTTTTTCAGCAACCATAAATGCAGAATAAAAACCAACACCAAATTGACCTATAATGTCAATGTTTTTCTTATGCTCATTTTCTGTTTTAAATTCTTCAGAACCCGATTTAGCAATCGTACCAAGATTTGTTTCTAATTCCTCTTTACTCATTCCGATACCATTGTCTTTAATGGTTAATGTTCTTTTATCTTTATCAACATTCAAGAAAATCTCAAAATCTTTTTTGTTTACTTTGATTTTCTTATCTGTTAAAGACATGTAATGCAGTTTATCAATCGCATCACTTGCATTTGAAATAATTTCTCTTAAAAAGATTTCTTTATTTGTATAGATAGAATTAATCATTAAATTCATTAATTTTTTGGATTCTGTTTTAAATTCTTTTTTCTTCAATTTTCCATCACCTTCTATTTAAGTTTAGCACCTTATGTTAGCAATGTCAATACGAGAGTGCTAATAGTATGTTGATCATTTGTTCTGTTTTCAAAGATTTAAATTATTTTTGTTTATCTTAATTTTAAAAATAATAATAATTCTGGCTTTTTGTCTAAAATATGTATGACTGAGGAGCGATATAATTCGAAAAATTTTGTTGTAATTTACTTAATGCTATTTCCTTTATTGAAATTATTGCTTCTATTGAAATTGCATATCTAATATCATTATATAAATATTTCATTATAACTTTCCGGTTCTTCTCGCTCAGCCATTTTTTATCGTTTGTGCATCACCAATCATCGATTTTCCGAATCTATTTTTAGCTGCTATACTTTTTTGCTTTTAAAATCTAGTAATCAAATTACTAAATTCATTCCAACCTATTTTTCCATCTTTTTGTAATCTACCAACAACTATACCGGTAGTAATATTATTTTCTAATGTAGATTTTATTCTTTTAGATTCGCTAGATTTATTAATTTTTGAATATTTAGGGTGTAAATGCATATAATAATAATCATTTTTACTTCTCCTATTCTATTTCCAATTTAGTTATTAATTTAATAAAATCTGCAATTTTTTATTCCTAATTCTTTATGAATTATCTTATACGTATATTGATTAGATTTGCTAAAACAAAAAGGAATGTCAACAAATTATCTATGTTAACATCCCTTTATTTTCAAGGTGTTTTAGCTATAATTATTTTTTTATGTGGGCAAAAATAAATTTTTACCACTTTTCGCTACCAATATTATTTATTAATTTTTGTGGAAACACCTTTATAATTCCTTTGTTTTATGCGTTTTTTCCGCAACATTGTTTATATTTCTTTCCCGAACCACATGGCTTTTTATAGTAGGTATTTTGGTAGCTTCTCATAGCATTTTGTGGCTTTTTGGGGCTATTAAAAGCACTTGAGGTCTTCCGACAGCACCACAGAGTTTGACCGGAAGGTATCTAAAAAGGTATCTAAAATACTTTTTTAACGATTTTTCACAATTTTTTAGCAAGCTTTTTATGGGATGCAAAAAAGATGATTGATCCAACCATCTTTTAAGCTTAATATGCTGAAGCTTCTATTATTTTAAATGCTGCAGCTTTCATCCCATCAATTTTTGAATCTTCTATGTAAGTAAATATTTCAAAATTTTGAGTTTGACCAGCACTTAAATCATTAGCATATACATAATCTTCATCTATTCTATTTCCATTTGCATCTACAGCTTCTATATGAAATGAATATGATTTCTTTTTGTCAGTAATGTTTTTGACTGTAACGACCATCTTACTATCAGTTAAACCATATTCATCTTTAGATATTTGTAGATCTCCTAATGTAACATTTGCCTCAGTTTTTAAAACCTCTTCTGTACTATTACCGGTAATCTTATCTAATTCCTTTGATGTTTCATCAATTGCATCAGATACAGCGCTTTGCATTGCCAAAGTTATTACTATCGATAAAATTCCTAAAACTATTCCAGCAATTGCCTTCCCTTTCCCTACTTTCTTTACAATTCCAATAATTCCAAATATTAATGCTAATATTCCTATAAAAAATGCAATATTATTTATTATTGGAATGAAAGATAAAACTACACCAATGATTCCTAAGACCATTCCAGCAGTAGCCAATCCACTGCTATTCTTTTTCTCTACGCTTTCGCTCATGCTCTACCTCCTTTCATTATAATTATATCACACATCTCACCGAATGAGTGAGTATATTTTCACCGAATAAGTGAGAAAATATTATTAGAAAGGTGTGATGCTATATTGATAAATAAAAATGATGAAAATTATGTTTACTATCTTGTAGCAACGAACCTTAAAAAGCAAAGAAAAACCAAAGGACTAACCCAACACAAATTTGCAGAACTATGTAATTATAGCGATGGATTCATAATGAATATTGAAAGTGAAAAATATTATCAAACATTTAGTTTAGGAACTTTATGGAAATTTGCAGAAGTATTAAATATTGATATAAGAGAATTGTTTAAACCAATAGATGAGGAAGATAATTAAAAAAGGTGTTATCTTTTTTTATTTGTGCTCTAAGCCACTTTGGCAACGGACACAATTTTATATTATTTTAAAGCAAAATTGCTTGCAAACCCTTATAAATAAAGGAAAAATTGTGTTTTAATATCTTACTAAAAAATTGCGAATTTATCACTAAAAAGGGTATCTAGATACCTTTTAGATACTCATCAGAAGGTATCCAAAAAGGTATCTAAAGTATATTCCGAAGTATTTAGAGCATGAAAAAAGCCCGTAATTACTGGGCTTTTACTACTTTCCACAACATTGTTTGTACTTTTTCCCACTTCCACATGGACATGGGTCGTTACGGCCAACCTTTTTTTCTTTTTTTACAGGAGCTTTCTTTTCTGTTTCTTTAGAATCGTTAGCCTTTCCTTTAATTGTTTGTTTACGGTCAGAATTTTGTTCAATATTCGCTTTTAGTAAGAATTGAGAAAT
>CALVMI010000101.1 GCA_944345045.1 uncultured Bacilli bacterium
ATAAAATTATGTAATAATAATATAGGATTTAATGGAGTATTCTACACATTACCATATTTTCTAACATTTTTAATAAAAAGATTTTTAAAAGAAAAATGTGAAAAATAATCAAAAAAAAGCAGGAATTTTGTGATTCATTCCTTATGGGTTAGTTTCGAATTACATACAGGGCAAGTAAAAGAAGGAGAAACATCCTTGCTTTGATAGTTTAACGAATTGGCTTTAGAAACTATGTCAAGAAGTTCAACAGGAATGTCCGTATGATAACCGCAGTTTTCACAAGTATAAGGTAAAAACCTAGGCTTTAATTTCTCTTGCTCTTCATCAATGCATAATTTATACATATCAACTTCTAATATCAAAGAAATTCTCCATAAAGCACCAAGCGAAAAAGTTTGGTGCTTTTTACTTTCTAATCCAGCAACAAAAGATAAAGAGTAATCTATTTTTTCGGCTAACTCAGCTTGTGTAAATCCTTTCAATTTTCTATATTTTTTAACATTACGACCTATGACACCATAAATATAATTTTCATCTTCTTTTTTAAAGTTCATAATACCACCTAATAATATTATCTAATAAAAATAAGAAAATCATGTACTAGCATTAATACAAAAAAATGACAAAAAATGGCAAAAAAATGTAAAAATAGTATAACTTAACAAAATATAATGTTATAATGATACAAGAATAGGAGTGAGTTTAGAAAAAAGTTGTAAAATTAATACTAGTTCTATTCAAAGGAGGAGGAAAATGAAAAAAATTGTAAATAAATGGGGGTTAAAGTTAGTTTTTGCAATAAGCTTACTATTTATTACAACAAGTGTAAATGCAGCATCACTAAAGGTAGGCGAAAAAGAATTTGAGGATTTTCTAGAAGCGGTGGATGAAGCAAACGTGTCAGGCAATCCAGTTATCTTTCAAAATGACTATTCCTACAAAGAACCTGGAGGAATGGGTATAGGAGGTGTTATTGACATTGAAAAGAAAGTATCGGTGGATTTAAATGGTTTTACTTTTACTATAGGTTACATAGATAATTATGCAGAATTAAATATATCAAATGGAATACTTTACGCTGAAGGTGGGTTGACTAATATGCTAAAGAATGAAGAAAACGCCACATTTAATATGCAAAATGTCCAAATAAAATATACTTATAATGCTATTCACATGATAGTAAATAAAGGATCAATGAGCTTAGAGAATGTAACGATAAATTCGCTAGAAAATAATGTAGCTTTAATTTCGAATGAAGAAACAGGAATACTAAAAATAAAAAACAGTAATATTGAAACTAAAAATGAAATAATGCGAAATTATGGAAATGTTGAGATTGATGGAGGGACTTACTTAACAAAGAATGAAGCAAATGGTTTGGCACCAATTTCTAACATTGGAAATATAACTGTTTCATCTGGCACCTTCACGACAGGCGACAAAAGTGAAATTTTTAACGTAGAAGATGGCGCTACACTAATAATCAATAATGGCGAGTTTCAAGGTGGAAACGTTGCCGAAGCTTCATGTATAATTAGTAGAAACAATTGCAAGAAAAAAGTGTTCATAACTATTAACGATGGAAAATTTACTATGGCCGAGAATATCGTTAGTGTTGATTCGCTTTCAAACAGTGCAGAAATCACGATAAATGGTGGACAATTCACGACTACCACAACTGAAAGCATATTTTCGGTATTTGGTGGTCAAGCAACATATAATATTTTCGGGGGTATAATTAAAGCTCCAAATTCAACGGGAATTATTCAAAATTACGTAGGCAATACAGTCTACAATATTGGATTAAATGATGGAACCATAAGCCAACAACCAACGATTGAAATACCAAACGGCGAATTAAACATAAAAAATGAAAGTATACTAAATTACTCCGATGGCATATTTCATTTAAAAAATAAAATTACAAAAGTTGATGATTTACAAGATGGATATAATGTTTGCTATAGCAAGGAAAATGGGTATATTAGAGCAGAATTAAAAACAAGCTGTGACACGACAGTGATAGATAATGAAGAAGAAGACAATTCTTCATTAGGCGAAGGAGAAGTTGAAAATCCACAAACAGGAAGTACCATAAATTGGTTGTTATTAAGTATATTTCTTGCCTTTGCTATAGCATTACTATGGATAATAAGGAAAAAGAATGTATTCCACAAACTTTAAATAAAAACGACAAACAACAACAAAATAATGTAAATTAGATTTTTCTTTTATAAAAAGAATGCTATAATGAAAAAAAATAAAAGAGACTAGATTCTCTAAAAAGAAAGGTAAGGTAGTTTATATGGGCTTTATTAAAGCTTTTTCAGGTGCCATAGGTGGCACATTTGCAGATCAATGGAAGGATTTTTACGGACCAAAGTCCGGAGTTCCTGCAACAGCAGCAGTATTTCAAGCAGAACCACAAGGAACCAATGCAGGCCGTGGATCAAATACCCAAGGCTCTGAAAATATCATCACGAATGGTAGTAAAATTATCGTTCCAGAAGGATGTGCGCTTGTCACAGTTCAAGATGGACAAATTACAGGATTAATCACTGAACCAGGAGGATTTGAATTTAAATCTGATGACCCAAATTCACAGTCATTCTTTGCCGGAGATGGAATTATTTCATCAACCATTAAAACATCATGGGAACGCTTTAAATTTGGTGGACAACCAGGAAGCGAGCAACTAGCATTTTATGT